>JAUWSR010000271.1 GCA_030609975.1 Acidobacteriota bacterium
ATCCGGAAACCGTGAGCACGGATTACGATATCTGTGACAAATTGTATTTTGATGAATTGAGCTTCGAGACGGTGGCGGATATCTATGAGAAAGAAAATCCCCAGGGTTTGATCATTTCCATGGGCGGACAGATCCCCAACAACCTGGCCACCAAGTGTCAGGACTACGGCATTCCTATCCTGGGCACTTCCCCCCAGAACATCGACCAAGCCGAAAACCGGCATAAATTTTCCGCACTCTTGGACAAGCTCAAGATCGACCAACCGGAATGGAAGGAATTGACCGATATTGAGGAGGCCAAAATCTTCGCCAATGCCGTGGGCTTCCCCGTGCTGATCCGCCCATCCTATGTCCTCAGTGGGGCTGCTATGTCGGTCGCACTGAATGACACGGAGTTGGCGAGCTACCTGGAAAAAGCCTCAAAGGTCAGTCCCGAATACCCCGTTGTCATCAGCAAATTCATCGAAAATGCTAAGGAGATCGAACTGGATGCCGTGGCGAAGAACGGCGAGCTTTTTGTGTATGCGATCTGTGAACACGTCGAGAATGCCGGTGTTCACTCCGGGGATGCCACCATGGTCCTGCCACCTCAACGCACATATCTGGAGACCACCCGCCGCATGAAAAAGATCGCACGACAGATCGCACGCTCCTTGGAGATCAACGGCCCCTTCAACATTCAATTCATCGCCAAAGGCAATGCCGTTAAAGTGATCGAATGCAACCTGCGAGCTTCCCGGTCCTTTCCCTTTGTCTCCAAGATCTTCAAACTCAACTTCATCGACCTGGCCACCAAGCTGATGCTGGGCATTGATGTCCCTCAGATCGACAAATCCTGTTTCGAGCTGGATTATGTGGGCGTTAAGGCTCCTCAGTTCTCCTTTACCCGCATCAAAGGAGCCGATCCTGTTTTGAGTGTGGAAATGGCCTCAACGGGCGAGGTAGCCTGTATCGGAGACAGCTTCGAGGAGGCCTTCCTGCTGGCTTTGCTTTCGGTGGGATTTAAAATTCCCCAAAAGCATGTGCTGCTCTCCACCGGACCCTTTGAAAGTAAGGCTCTCTTCCTGCCCGACGCAAAGCGCCTGCTCGAACAGGGATTTAAGCTTTACGCCACACGGGGGACCGCAGATTTTTTAAAGTATAACGGGATCCCCGCGCAGATCCTTCACTGGCCTCTGGATAAAAAGGAGCCCAACATTTTGACCTTCATCGAAGAGGGAAAGCTGGATCTGGTCATCAATATCCCAAAAAGTACGGATGAAGAAGAACTCACCAATGACTATATCGTGCGGCGCAAAGCCACCGATTATAATATCCCGCTCATCACCAACCTGCAGTTCGCAGAGCGCTTTATCGACGCCATCACTCAACTACACGTAGAAGACCTGGCCATAAAAGCCTGGAGTGAATATTAGGATATGGACAAAAGCATCGGATTGATCGGGACCATCACGCATGACCTCATCACCTTTACCACGGGGACTCCCCTAGAAGGATTGGGAGGAATCCTCTATCAAGCCGCCGTCCTATGCGGCTTGGACAAAACAACCATCCTCTATAGCAACTTGGGCCAAGATCTGGAATCGGAGGTCATGGGATTGATCAACAATTGGCCTGCTTTGGAAACAAGTGCTCTACATATCGTGCCCGGAACGGGGAACAGAGTGCATCTGCATTATCCTGACCATGGGGAACGGGGTGAGGTGCTGGAGGCGGTTGTTCCGCCCTTGGATCCCAAACCCGTTTTAGCGGACCGCTCTCGTCTTGATTTTTTGATCACTGTGCTCAATTCGGGTTTTGATGTCGACCTGGACGCTTGGAGGTCTTTGGTCCAATCCACAGAGTATCCTGTCTGGCTGGATATCCATTCCCTGGTTTTGTCACGAAACCTAAGATCTCCCCGCACCTACCGGCCTCTACCGGAATGGAAAGATTGGGCGGCCGATATCACATATTTGCAGGCCAATTCCATAGAGATCGCTTGTTTGTTGGGTGATCCTTACAAGCCCTGTACGGAAGCCGATCAAGACGATTTGGGGCATGCGGCTTTTGACATAGGGGTAGAAGCCGTTTTTGTAACCTCAGGTCAAAAAGGTGTGCGGATCCTTACCCCAGAGGGATCCTGGTGGATAGGCACCGTGAGCGCCGACAAAGTAGAGGATACCACAGGCTGTGGAGATGTCTTCTGTGGTGGAACCGTGGCAAAACTGGCAGAGGGAAACGATTTGAATACGGCTGCAACCTTTGGGGTTAAGCTTGCAACCGCTGCTGTAGAAGTTGCCGGAA
Source organism: Acidobacteriota bacterium (assembly GCA_030609975.1). Classification (GTDB taxonomy): domain Bacteria; phylum Acidobacteriota; class Aminicenantia; order Aminicenantales; family Aminicenantaceae; genus JAUWSR01. The sequence goes on from JAUWSR010000271.1 coordinate 2,287, forward strand.
TTGCCAACACCTATAAACTCGTCAATTCTTTGAAAAATGGAATTTAAAGGATTCTCTCAAAACTTTATTTTTCTATTTTTATCCCTGTGACATCCATCCCCTGACCTTCATTGGCAACCCGGCATTTGCTGTAATTGCCCTTTTCATCCTTCAGGAACCAAACATCATAAGTCCCTTCATCCGGATCTTCGACCGTGAATTTCATGGGTTCCCCAGCCACAGGTTCCAGCTTAGCAGGCTCATTCGAGGTTTCGGGCCAAGCCCAAAGAGCATCATCTTCGACATAGACATTGATGGTCATAACTCCCATGCCCATCTCGGGCATATCGAATTCATAATCACCCAGCACCACAGCATATTTCTTGGCAAAAGCGCTTTCCTGTGCTTCCAACTTGGTTACGGGACTGAGGATCAAGCAAAACAGCCCCAGATAAACAAAAAGTATTTTCCAAGTAGGCTGCTAAAACTCGATCTTGCGCTTTTTCAGATTGCCAACGACGGGAGGATAGGCCTCGAGATTTTCCAGCTCTAAATCCGCGCTGATATGGTCGGTCTTTAGCTTCAGCTGGAATTCCATGATGTCATTCTCGCGATAAAAATCCCCCATCAGAGCGGGCCAGGCCGTGATTCCCGCTTTTTCCAATTCTATAAGGGCTGTCAGGGGATAAGAGAAATATTCCCGCTTGACTCCGGAAATGGTTTCAAAGCTTTTTTCATCAACGCCCTTCAGACATACCCGCACCCTCACATTGGGGATCCTCAAACTCTGAATGAAATCAGGATTGCTGCCAAGAAAAAGCCCGTTGGTTTCGAGGATAAAGATAGCATTGGGACGGTATCTGACCAGGGTTTTGACGACCTGAACCAGATGCTCAAAGGAACGCTCTCCCAAAAGCGGCTCACTCCCACTCACGCGGTACATATTGTAGGAACAGGTTCGAGCCACATTGAGCAGCTTGACCGCAACCACCTGGGGCGTACAAAAGGAATCCTCAGGTTCGGGCTTGAGATTGCGGTCGTAATTCCAACAATAGGCACACAGGAAAGAGCAGCCCACGGCGTCGGCAGTCGCAATGCCTCCATAGTATTGTGAGGCTCTAAAACGGGAATAAATGCGTTTTTCTTCCTGCATGACCAGCGGCTCGATTTGAGCCGCCCGCTCAAGAGGATCAAAAGGAAACTCAACGTCCATTGCGCCTTCCTTAAAAATGGCTCTGAAGCCGGAATTCAATCACACTCCATCCTTGGCAATACAGATTAGTCGGATTTAAACACACACTTCTGTATTTTTCCCTAAAAATGCTTTAATAGTAGGCAACCTTCTGAGAAGAGAATACGTATATATAGCTATAGACCTTAGAATGTTCGAAACTGGAGAGGAGAAAATGAGTTTAAGAGAAGTACTGGAAAAAGTTGTATCAGACAGACTGCCCATCCTTCTGACCGATAGGAACAAAGATTGGGAAGCAAGTGAGCTACTCGAGAATCTCTCCATGCCCATGCTGAAAAGAAATGCCCATTTCCAGCCCGGAATGTATATAGCTCTCATCAACGACGGCGGATATTTAGGCGAAGTTCTGTATAGAGTCAAACCCAAAGCTTGAGGTCACGATTCATTAAAAAAATCCTCGCTTGATCATCGGGAAAACCCTAGGTTGTCCAGAATGACGACTCCTTCTCTGCCCTGACCAAAAATAAAGCGGATGGTCCTCAACCGTTGGGGATCAAATTCGGGATTTTCTGCTACGAACGCCTTCAGAGGAATCTCAAATGTCTGCAACGTCGGTTCATAGGCTTTGCCGTAGATCTCTCCCTCATTCGGAATCTTGGAAAAACGGGACTTGGTAACCGGTGGAAGCGAGCGGAATCGGGAAAGAGGCAGCCGGACGGACAGGCCCTCATCGGTCACGAGTTCCAGGGTGATCTCTATCGGTTCCTTTTTTTTCTGTTCCTTCTCTTCTTCGTCTTTCTCAGATTCAGCCTCATCTTCATTATTATTGACATCTTTCGTTTGATTTTCTTGGTTGTTTTCCTCGTTTTCTGCATCATCCTCGTTTTCATCATCTTCTTCAGCATCCGGATCGGGAACTTTATCGTCGGCATCGGAGAGATCGAATACCAAAAAAGACTCAGAGGAAAGGCCAAGGATGTCACCGGCATCTTCAGGAAGCTGTACCATATAGATTGGAGGGCTTTTCTCTTCTGTCTCTTCCGTCTCCTCCGCTTCATCCTCAAATCCACGCCATCCCAGATGAACCACATGATCCTGTTTGGTGCTGCGGCTGACACGGGTTCTCAAGTCAGCCTCCTTCCATACTCCCAGATTATCGGCCGAGATCTTCGCGCCCTCCATCGTCGTCGAAGTAACATCCACATCCTCCTCATAATTACACACAACCTGGAATGTGGAGTCGGTGAAGCGGTTGATGTAGATGTCTTCCGGGAGCCAATCGGCGGCTACCCGGTAGTCCCGAAAAAGCGGCATATAGGAGCTGTCAGCGCGTAATGTCGTTTCCAGGAAGGCCGTAAAGTAAACCTTGGCGATGGTACGCTGCTCTTCTCCTGAAAGCAGGGTCTTGCGGTTGAGCATAAGCCCCATGGGCTGGCCCCAATCGTTGTCACCCCACACCGTGTTGAACTGCCCGTGGTTGGAGCGGTAGGTGTAAAGACTGGTCTTGAACCAGTATTGATCATCTGTGAATCGAACCCGGTTGTACTGGCGGTCTCCCATAAACAGGGATACGTCGGCGTCATGCGCTCCTTGAATGACGAAGTAATTCACATTCTCGAGCGGCGTGGGCCGTCCGGCAGGCCGGTACTGCTGGTCACTGGGTG
>JAUWSR010000148.1 GCA_030609975.1 Acidobacteriota bacterium
CTACGCAACCTACTAAAAAATAAGGGTCCCATAAAAAGAATCGGTGTAATCGGTATGGGCTATGTCGGGATTCCTTCGGCGGCGCTTTTTGCCGATTCTCCAACATTCGAATTTGTTTGGGGATTTCAACGAAATTCTTCTTCCTCCGGATACAAGATCGACATGCTTAATCGTGGCGAATGTCCTCTCGACGGCCAGGAACCCGGTTTAGAGAGCCTCATCCAAAAGATCGTAAAAGCCGGAAAATTCAGATGCACGTCGGAAATGTCAAATATTTCGGATGTGGACGCGGTGACCATTGCTGTCGAGACCGGTTTCTGTAATTATGAAGAACTAAATGCCGATCTAGAAGCCTTCAACGATAGTTTAATAAACACGGGCAAGTCTATGACACCCGGAACGCTTGTTGTGATCGAGTCCACGGTTACCCCTGGCACCACGGAAGGGATGGCAAGAGAAATACTCGAAGAAGAATCCGGTATGAAAGCAGGGAAAGATTTTGCACTGGCCCATGCTCCGGAGCGTGTCATGCCGGGAAAACTGCTCCGTAATATTCAGGAATACGATCGCGCAATTGGCGGCTTTGATGAAGTCAGCCTAGAGCGAGCTGTCGAGTTATACCGTCCTGTTCTTTCCACAGGAAAAGTCATTCGGATGAATACCAAAGCCGCAGAGGTCTCAAAGACTGCGGAGAATGCGCTGCGCGACCTACAGATCGCCGCCGCTAATGAGCTTGCTCTTTACTGCGAAGCTCTGGGTGTCAATTTTTACGATGTAAAAACAGCTATCGACAGCCTGAAAGGTGAGGGCGTGACTCGAGCCGTTCTTCACCCTGGAGCTGGGGTGGGCGGACATTGTTTACCCAAAGACACCTATCATCTCGCCCGCGCTTTGAAAGGAAACAAAGAAAAATTGGATTTTCCGGAACATACGAAATCTCTATTCCTTCAAGCCCGTCACATCAATAATTTCATGCCGAAGCATATGTATCATCTTACACTCTCATCACTAAAGAGTGCTGGAAAATCGTCGAGAAGAATAAAGGTTGCCCTTTTGGGATGGGCTTACAACAAAAATACCGATGATCCCCGAAACACCCCTGCTAAACTCTTTAGGGATCTCATGGTGGACGAAGGGACGGAGGTTAAAATTCATGACCCTTATGTCAATTCCAACGAGACGATCGCAATATCACAAGATTTGGACAGTGTTCTCTCCGATTCGGATGTCATCGCAGTTTTTACCGCTCACGATGATTACATCAATCTGGATTTAGAAAGAGTTAAAAGGCTGTCTAAAAGGGAACGTCCCATCATTGTGGACGGTCGAAATATTATAGATCCAAACAAAGCGCTCGCCTTGGGATTTATATACAGAGGCATCGGACGCGGAGATAAGAACGGTCTTCCAAACGGATGACAGGCCGCGTCCTTGGTCTGGCAAGTCAAAAAGACAGGTGGGGTTTTGGTCATTTCTGTGATCAATGGCCTATTTCGATAAATGCACTGAAGGCAGTCAACAATTAATCCGAAACGATTGAACCCCTGCAAGGGAGTGAATGCCGCACTCATCCAGCTCTGCGATATTGCATTGGCGGCGCCTGCCCTGGTTCTTTTATTCCCGTTGTTTTTGGTTGTGAGCCTGCTCATTGTCTTTGATTCCCCAGGAAAAATACTTTTTCAACAAGACCGTGTCGGCAAAGCCGGCAAATTATTTAAAATCTTAAAATTCCGCACGATGCAGAACATTGAGAAGTCAGGAATCCCTGAATACCGAAGGAACTCCCAAGGAAAACCGGAGCCCGTTATTAAAATCCGCGAGGATCAGCGAACAACCAGATTTGGTTTCTTCCTGAGGAGATACAGTCTGGATGAGCTGCCACAATTCATAAACATCCTAAAAGGAGATATGAGTTTGGTTGGAACCAGACCTCCCGTTCCCGAAGAGGTCGAGGGCTATACAGCATATCAAAAAAAAAGACTGGCCGGCAAACCAGGTCTCACGGGCCTCGCCCAGATAAACGGACGCTCCGATATGGATCTTGATGAAATCGTACGTTATGATGTGTATTATATTCAGAACAGGTCTATTTGTTTATACCTTAAGATTCTGATCCTTACGATTCCCTATGTATTCACGGGAAAATCAGCATATTGAGACAGGAACATAACCCTGCTCTTTGCACCAAATTCCACACACAAATGAACGCTTGAATATTTACGTCTCCCTAAACACAGATTATGGAATGGTGCCGATAAAATCTGCAGCCCAATGACCAAGATGTTTATTGAGAAAGAATCAGGTTCTTTTTATACCAAGCAACTGTCTTTTTAATGCCTTCTTCAAACATGACTCTGGGCTTAAATTCTATCAGATCATGTAGCAGACGGGTGCTTGCCTTATGCCTCAGCACATCACCTGGACGGGTATCGGCATATTTGATGTCCATGTTGTATTCCATGTTTTTCATAATGGCACACACTAAATCTATAATTTTGAGTTCATAGCCACTGGCGACATTGATGATTTTTCCATGCGCATGCATGTTATTAACAAGAGCAACGGCTGCGTCTGCTGTATCCCTGACGTAGATGTAATCCCGGGATTGTTTACCATCACCATGGATAATCGGTTTCTCACCCCTTAAGATTCTCTTGATGGTGAGCGGGATAACACCAGCGTAGCTTCGTTCGTTCTGTCTGGGCCCGTAGTTGTTGAAAGGTCGGATTATTATCACATCATTTTTAAAGGCCTGAAAGTAGGACATAACCAAATGGTCACAGGCCGCCTTGCTGGCTGCATAGGGAGTTAAGGGGATCAAAGGATGCATTTCATCTATGGTATCTGTTTGAGAAGTCCCGTAGACTTCAGACGAGGAAAAGTGGACCAAAGTCTGAAACTCTTTTTTGCGCAGCAATTCACACATAACCTCTGCCATTCTGATATTTTGAGAAAACGTCCATTCCGGTCTTTCTAACGAAGCCGGCAGCGGCACGACTGCAAGATTGAACACAACATCGATTTTTTTCTCTCTGATGATCTTCTTGACGAGGTTAGAGGAAGTTGCGTCTTGTTTGTAAAAACACAGATCTGGGAAGGTGCGCTTGGCTTCGGTGAGATTTCTCTCTTTCCCCAGAAAAAGATTATCGATCACAACCATACTTCGAGGTTTTTCTGAGATGAGCCTCTCAACCAGGTGACTGCCGATAAATCCGGCTCCTCCTGTCACCATAACATTTTTTCCGGTTAACATAGATGGAGTTGCTTTCATCTTGGTATCCAGTTCCTTATGGACTATATATACAGCTTTTTCTCTTAGCTATTATATGTCTTCCTGCAGCTTTTTTCAGAAAATTCGAACATCAATAGAATCCCTAATTGGCGATTGCCCGTGGAGAAGCCATACAAATCATTCCGCCAGGTCATTCATACCTTAAAGATTTGATAGGATCGGCCAGGGCGGCTTTGATCGCCTGAAAGCTGACCGTGATTATAGCGATAAAAAGCGTGGCGATACCTGCGGCCAGAAAGATCCAGGCCCCGGGAGAGATCCGGTAGGAGAATTCCTGCAACCAGCTGCGCATCACGAAATAGGAAATAGGCCAAGCGATCAGATTGGCCGCCCCCACCAGGAGCACAAATTCTTTGAGCAGAAGCCGGATGATAGTGGGAGAGCTTGCCCCCAACACCTTGCGGATCCCGATCTCCTTGGTCCTCTGTTCCGCGGTAAAGGCCGCCAAACCAAAGAGCCCGAGACACCCGATAAAGATGGCAAATCCGGCAAACACACCAAATATCTTGCCGATCCTCTGTTCGTTCTCATACATCTGGTTGAACCGCTGGTCTAAGAAACTGTACTCAAAAGGTTGATCCGGCAAAAACTCTTTCCACTTAGACTCCATGAGAGCCACAGTACCGGAAATATCTTCAGTTTTAACCCGCAATGAGATACGGGCGTTTTCTTCTCCTAAAAACATCACGAGGGGACCGATGGTTTCACGCAGAGATTCGAAGTGGAAATCCTCCACGACACCGATAACGGTGAACAGCTTGATATCACCCTGATTCGAAACCACGCGGCCAATGGTCTTCCCCACAGGTTTATCCCAGTTGAACTGCTTGGCTGCAGCCTGGTTGATAATTGTGGCTTCCCCAGCGTCTGTAGAAAATTCACGGGAAAAATCTCTCCCCTGGACAACGTTCATCCTCAGGGTCGTGATGTAATCATAGTCCACGATCCAGTTCTGCATAGAGGTTGTGAGGTTGCTGCCGCGGACTCCTTCCGGCACGACCGCCGAGTTGTTGCGCTTGGATGGGACCGGCATGTAGCTGGAAACTGTCGCGTTGGTCACTTGAGACTGATTGAGCAGGTCATTTTTAAAGGCTTCGACCTGATCACCCAGGAGATAGGTATTGTCGAGCATGAGCACCTGCTCCTTGTTGAAGCCTAGTTTTTTGTTCTGAATGAACTGCAGTTGATTGTAAACTATGATGGTCCCTACAATAAGGATCACGGAGGCAGCAAACTGGAAGATCACCAATCCGCTGCGCAGCGGTCCGGTCTTGATCCCCGTCTTTAATTTTCCTTTCAACACATTGACGGGTTGGAAGGCGGAGATGAAAAAGGCGGGATAGCTCCCTGCAAAAAAACCGGTAAGCACTGTGATTATAATCAATGCCGCCAGCATGGAACCGGTCGCCATCACCGAAAAAGCCAAGCTTTTCCCAGACAGGATGTTGAAAGCAGGCAAAGCCAACCACACCAGAAAAAGGGCCAAGATCATGGAGATCAGGCTTAGGAGGAACGACTCCGTCATAAACTGCCGAACTAACTGGCTGCGGACAGATCCCAGAACCTTACGGATTCCGACCTCTTTGGCCCGGCCGGCAGCCCGGGCGGTGGACAGGTTCATGAAATTGATGGAGGCTATGATCAATATAAACAGAGCAATAGCAGAAAAAATGTAGACATACTTGATATCGCTGTTGGGTTCCATCTCTGCCATGATGTCGGAATGTAAATGGATGCTGCCCAGGGGCTGCAAATAATACTCTGCACGCATATCTCCTTCCTCAGCAAGTTTCTCCAGAGATTTCCCCATAAACTTTTCGATCTGAGGACCCATATATTTAAAGATCATTTCTTGGATCTTGGCCTCAAAGGCGGCAGGATCGGTTCCTTGACGCAAAAGAACATAGGTCTGAAAGTTCTGGCTCATCCAGATCTGGCCCTTGCTTTCCCGCAGCCCCTCCATGGCGATCATGATGTCGAAGTGAAAATGCGAATTATCTGGTATCTCCTCAAAAACCGCCGTCACTAAGTAATCATCGGCATTATTAAGCTTCAGGGTTTTTCCTACCGGCTCCTCGTCCCGAAAATACTTCTCGGCTGTTTTGCGACTTAAGATCAAGGTTTTGGGATCCTTCAGGGCGGTCTCCGGATCTCCCTTCAAGAGGGGAATAGTAAAGACTTCGAACAGGGCAGGGTCGGCATAGACCACGTCCCGCTCTCTGAAAGTGTTGTCTTCATACTTGAAGATAAAGGCACCTCGCTGCCGGAAGCGTGTGGCCGCCTCGACCTCGGGATAATCATTGAGCATAGTCTGCGCCATGGGCGCGGCTGCCACGGCGAGGTTAAAATCACGGCCGCCATAGTAGGCATCCATGGCAACCCGGTAGATCCGGTCGGCATGTTCGTTGTAGCTGTCATAGCTCAGCTCATCCACGACAAACATCAGGATCAAAATACAGGTGGCCATTCCGATAGCCAAGCCGGCAATGTTGATCAAGGAATAGCCCTTGTGTTTGAAAAGATTTCTCAAGGCTGTTTTGACAAAATTTTTAAGCATCTCTCTCTCCGGCTATCAGATTCGAGGAAAGTCCGCGCTGTGGTCAGACGCTACCTATACCAGGTCATTCTATATTGATAACGAAAGTATTGCCATATTGGTTCAATACTAGCCTGGATAATTCACGGACCGAGATTAGTTCGACCTCCCTCCCACCCGTGTATTTCGGATGACACATAAGGTGTAGTAAACTACATCGAATGAGTTATCCTCAAACTACAAACGATGCATGTTGAGATCGCTACGCTCTGCTCGCGATGACAATTGAATTAAACACATATCGTCAGATCAGACCGCCCGAAGGGTAAAAGATGCCGACAAAAAGATTGAAAAATGTTTTAAAATTGTGTGTCGGCAGTGGAATAATTCAGGAAGTAGAACTTTTTGGGTGTTAAGACGTTCTAGCTTATGATGTTTAAAATGGATTGGCAACCTGCTCCCACATTCGATGAGCTCTATGCTCAGTTCAATCATCCCGTCTTCTGTTTTTCCTACCATTTGACACGAAACCGCGGAGAGGCCGAGGATCTGTTTCAAGAAGCTTGGCTGCGGATCGTCAAACACCTTCCGGAAAACATAAAAATGAGCAGTCTCAAAACCTGGATGTTCACCATCGTGGTCAACCTCCACCGGGATAACCTCCGCAAAAAGAAAGTACGCCGGATGTTCTCCTTTGGCAGCAGCAAAGAAGAGCGCGAAAGAGAAGAATATCTGTTGGAAGCGGGAGGCGGTAAAAGCCAGGACGACACCTACAACGCCGATCTCGGTCGGGATATCGCCCAGGCTTTAGACGAACTCCCTGAAAAACAGCGCCAGGTCTTCGTGCTCAAGGAGATATCGGGCTTCAAACAGCTGGAAATCAGCGAGATACTGGCGCTGCCGCTGGGCACGGTAAAGTCTTTGATGTACCGCGCCGTCAAACGGCTGCAGAAGGAACTCAAGGATTATCAGCCCAGATCCATGGTCGAAGGAGTAAAAGATGCTTTGTAAAGACTTTGAAATCCTGCTCTTAAGCTCAACAGAACGAAAACTGAGTCAGAATGAGATTGCGACCATCGAACAGCATCTGGCCCAGTGTACAGACTGCACGCGGTTTAAAAACGACCTGGTGAAACTCAGAAACGGCTTGAATCATATCCCACAACCCACTCCCTCCCCGGATCTTGTTGAAATAACCAGAGCTCTCTGTCACCAGGAACTGGTCACAAAAGGGAAGTCCGAGGCGGCATTTCCCTTTAAATGGGGGCGTTTTCCCATCCCCAAGCTCCTCTGGATCGCGATCCCAGTGGTCATGGCCCTTACGACCTATCTCATGCTTCCAGGCTTGAAGGATCTTGCGACACAGTCCCGGTCCTTCCAATCCACGGCTGTGCTGGCGATCATCCTCCAGAATGCAGCCCTGCTGGTGCTGGCGCCTATTTTGATAAGAAGTTTCCGCCGGAGAAAAAATTCTTGGAATCCCTACGACGCCCAAGCGTCTTAGCGAATAAAAACCTCTGCCGATGACTATACACAGCAGAGATCAGGAGGTATAACATGGCAACATCAACCGGAAAGACCATAGGACTTGTTCTTTTGATCGCACTGATCGTGCTTATCAGTTTGCGTTTAACCCCTTTGCTCCTCGCTCCTGCGGGAGTCTTCACGGGCGCTTTTCATATCCTGCGGATTCCCTCCCACAACATGATCGAGTTTACTACAGGAATTCCCCGCCTCATTCCAGCGACCCTTCTTTCCTTCATGCTGTTCGCGATCTGGATCGTTATCATCATCTGGGTCTACCGGGATGCAGAACGACGGGGGATGAACGGTGTGCTGTGGGCTCTGCTGGTTCTGATCGGCAATCTGATCGGACTTTTGATCTATCTGATCGTGCGGTCAGATGCCTTCCAAGCACCTCCCGGCCCGGAAACTTCCACCCAGGCATGTCCCCATTGTCAAAAATCGGTTGCCAACAGCTTTGCCTACTGTCCACACTGCGGCTCCCAGATGCAGCCGACCTGCCCCGAATGTAAAAAACAGGTGGAACCCAATTGGAAGGCCTGCCCCCATTGTGGGACGAAACTAGACGAGAAATAAAAATTGTTTGATATCAGCGTTTACCTGTAGTCTTCTGCAGCATATTCTTGATGATATAGGTCGCCATGGCCGGGTTGGCAACCAACCGCCGCGTGGCATAGGCGGTGGCATACGCCCACTTCTCAGCAAAGGGAACGTAGAGTCGGACCGTAATCCCGTTCTTTAAAAGATTGTCCTGATAGGCCTGCATGGGAACGCCCATCAACATCTGGACCTCGTACTGGTCCTTCTTTATGTTGAGCTTTTCCGCCAGGTTGAGGGATTCATCGATGAGGGCTTCATCGTGGGTTGCAATCTCAGGGTAGTGGCCCTCTTTAAACAGGATCTCTGTCTGCTCAAGCATCTTTCGTTTCATATCAGGCTTGTTCTGCAGCGCCACCTCCTTGGGTTCGTTGTAGATACCGATACAGATCCGGATACGCACGTTCAAGCCCGCGATGCTTTTGATATCGTCATCGGTGCGGAAAAGCCGGGACTGGAGGACTGTGCCGAAGGTGGGATAGTCTTTTTTCAGGTTCCGGAAAATATCCAGAGTCATATCCGTCAGGGTGTGATCCTCCATATCCAGGGTCACCTGAGTACCGTATTCTTTGGCCTTGGCCAGGATTCCGGCAATGATCTTCTGGCAGTGATCCGTGGTGCGGTGGCTGCCCAGTTGGGTCGGTTTCAGCGAAACGGTAGCAAATTCCTGCCGGCCTAAGGCGGTTAACAGTCTCTCGTAGACATCGACCGTGTATTGAACCTCATGGTCGGTCTCGATCTCCTCCCCAAGGAGGTCGATGGTGGAACAGATCTTTCGGGTATCCCAAAATTTTCGAGAAGCGTCCAGAGCTGCTTGAATACTGTCCCCGGCTACATAGGGACGAGCGAAAATTTTCACCAAGGGAGTGGGGGCCTTGTTAACGTTAAAATTTTTAAGATTCATAGGTTTCTCCTTTCCTATCGATCAAAAAGGGCCTATTTCAAACTAAAGAGAGATA
>JAUWSR010000114.1 GCA_030609975.1 Acidobacteriota bacterium
GGCTGTGGCCCAGATCAGCGATCCTATAGAATCCTTGTTTAAGCGGGCTGCAGGCGTTAAAGATTCTTCCAATCTGCTGCCAGGTCATGGAGGTTTCTTTGACAGGGTGGACAGTCTCATCCTGGCAACTCCCTTTTTCTACTATATATTGGTATACTTTGGGATGAATTGAAAAGGCTCTGATCGAAACAAACATGAAAAACCTGGCGATCCTCGGCTCTACCGGCTCAATCGGATGCAGTGCGCTGGAAGTAGTGCGCACTCTCGCTCCCCATTTTCGGGTGGTCGCTTTAGCGGCCGGTCGCAATGTGCAACTTTTTTGCCGGCAGGTGGAGGAATTCAAACCTGAGCTCGTTGCCTTGGAACGTGAAGATGATGCCCGAGAATTCCGTCGTTTGTGCTCGATTCCAGATCTGAAGGTGGCATTTGGACAGGAAGGAGCCGAGGAGGTCGCCCGCTATTCCTCGGTCGACACCGTTATTTCTGCCATCACCGGGATCAAAGGACTCCGTCCTACCTTGGCTGCCGTGGAAGCGGGGAAAAAGGTGGCACTGGCCAATAAAGAATCCATGGTCGTGGCGGGTGAGCTGATCCAACAGGCCGTTCGGGAACATCATGCAAAGATCATCCCCATCGACAGCGAACACAGCGCTGTGTTTCAATGCATGTCCAAGGAGGCTCCCGAGGATATCAAAAAGGTTATCCTCACAGCCTCAGGGGGACCGTTTTTCCGGCTTTCATCTGAGGAGATGGAGACAAAAACTCCGGAAGAGGCACTGAATCATCCCCGGTGGCAGATGGGCAAGAAAGTGACCATCGATTCAGCGACGATGATGAATAAAGGACTGGAGCTCATCGAGGCAAAATGGCTCTTTGGACTCCAGCCCGAGCAGCTGGGAGTGTTGGTCCACCCGCAGAGTATCGTGCATTCTTTGGTGGAGATGCGGGACGGCTCGGTTTTAGCGCAATTGAGCCAAACCGACATGAAAATCCCCATCCAGTATGCTTTGACGCATCCGGAACGGCGGGATTCTTCTCTGCCGCCTTTGGATCTGAGCCGGGTTCAGTCGCTTGAGTTTTATGAGGTAGAGGAGCACAAATTTCCTTTGCTGGAACTCGCTGTTCAAGCTTTGGACGAAAAACAAGCTTTTTCCGTGGCCCTGAATGCAGCCAATGAGCTGGCCGTGGAAGCTTTTCTTGGTAAAAAAATCAAATTTTCAGATATACACGTGGTTGTGGCTGAGGCTCTCGAGACTCAGGATGGACGGATGATTCACAGCATGGAAGATATATTTGAAGTTGACCTGGCGGCTCGAGAGAGAGCCCGCAATCTCCTGACACAGAGGACATAACATGATATCCGTATTAGGAACGATTCTAGCATTTATCATCGTATTTGGCATATTGGTTTTTGTGCATGAGTTCGGCCATTTTTTTATGGCAAAACTGGTGGGCATAAATGTCGATACTTTTTCATTTGGTTATGGAAAACGGCTGTTCGGATTCAAGCTGAAGGGCACGGATTACCGCATCAGTTTGATCCCTATGGGGGGATACGTGAAGTTCGCGGGTGAGGAGGCTTTGGAAGGGCTTAAAGGCTCTGATGCCGAGCCCAAACCCGGGGATTTTTTGGCGGCTTCACGTTGGAAAAGATTCTTGGTGATCCTCTGCGGCCCCGTCATGAACTTGATCTTGGCCGTCGTCCTGGTGGCTGTCATCAACATGGCGGGAGTGAGCGTCCCGAAATATCAGGATCAGGCCCCTGTCATTGGGTGGATCGATCCCGATTCTCCTGCTGAGCGGGCAGAGCTTTTGGAAGGCGACGAGATTTTGAATATCAATGGAAAAAGAACCGCTACCTGGAACGATGTGGACATGGCTGTGGGGATCCGTCCGGAAAAGACCATCTCCCTTGAGATTAAAAGAGGGGCGGAGACCTTTACGACCGACCTAACCACGGAGAGTATCACCCGATATGAGATGGGGTGGGCCGGTTTTTACGGCCGGATCTTGGTTGAAGTGGTCATGGTTTTTCCCAACCAACCTGCCGACAAAGCCGGCTTTAAAAGCAAGGATGTCGTCCTGGAGATCGATGGGAAACGCGTCTACTACTGGCAGTTTGTGGAAGCTCTGGAAAGCAGTCCCGACAAGGAATTGGATGTCCTGATCGAGAGGGATGGCGAGCAGATGCATCTCTACGTCACGCCAAAAAAAGAAGGGAAGGTGGGCAAGATCGGGATCAGCCATCAGGCAACGAGCACGCTGAAAAAATATGGTTTCTTTAAATCCTTTGGACAGAGCTGGCTGGAGAATAAGAAACTGTTGTTTGCGGTGGTCGATTTCATCAAGAATCTGATGACGGGAGAAGCCTCCACGCGTCAACTGGGAGGCCCGATCGAGATCGCCAACTTCTCCTATGTCGCCTTCCAGATGGGCCTGCTGGCCATGATGAGCTGGATCGCATTTATCAGTCTGCAACTGGGGATCATCAACCTGGTCCCGGTCCCGGTTTTTGACGGAGGCCAGATCCTGGTCTTGGGACTTGAGGGGGCCGCTCGCCGTGATTTCAGCCCTAAGCTCAAGCAGATCATTATGCAGATCGGATTCGCCATCTTTATCTTTCTGATCGTCTTCATCATTCTCAACGATGTGGCCAAACGTCTGCCCAATGGCTGGGATTCGTTAATTCCATTCTAGTAGGGACCGTTCTCCGAACGGTCCACCTGTGTAATATGAATATTAATAAATTGAATTTCCCCCGCCGGAATACACGTTCTCTCAACGTAGGGGGAGTTAAGATCGGTGGCGGCGCGCCCATTGTCGTGCAGTCCATGACCAATACCGACACCGGAAATATCGAAGCGACCGTCAAACAGATCAAACGGGCGGAAGCCGCCGGATGTGAGATCATGCGGGTGGCTGTTCCTGATGAGGATGCCGTTGAGGCCCTCCCTCAGATCATAGCACAGACCGAAGTTCCCCTTATCGCTGACATCCATTTCGATCACAGATTGGCTCTGGCCGCTCTAGACTGTGGTGTGGCCGGACTGCGCATCAATCCGGGCAACATCGGATCGAAACATAAAGTCAAAGAAGTTGTATTTGCCGCCAAAGAGCGGGCTGTGCCCATTCGCATCGGGGTCAATTCAGGCTCGCTGGAGAAGGGCCTGTTGGAGAAATACGGGGCTGCCACAGCAGAAGCTATGGTGGAGAGTGCCTTGCAGCACGTCCGGATACTGGAAGACCTGGATTTTCCCTGGATCAAAATCTCACTTAAAGCTTCGGATATCGGCCGGACCTTAAAAGCCTACCAACTCCTAGCGGAAAAGGTCGATTATCCCTTTCACTCCGGCATCACAGAGGCCGGCACTCTGCTTTCCGGCAGTGTAAAATCAGCTGCCGGCCTAACCCTGCTGCTGAGCCAGGGCTTGGTAGATACCCTGCGGGTTTCGCTGACTGCGGCCCCTGAGGATGAAGTGCGTGTTGCCTATGCCATCCTTTCCAGCTTGGGGATCAGGCAGCGGGGTCCAATCCTCATCTCCTGTCCGGTGTGTGGCCGCTGTGAAGTGGATTTTCCAGCGATCGCCATGGAGATAGAAAACAGACTGACCACACTGGAGGTTCCTCTGACTGTGGCTGTTATGGGATGCATGGTGAATGGTCCCGGCGAAGCCAAGGAGGCGGATATCGGTCTTGCCTGCGGCCGCGGCGTGGGTGTGATCTTCAAACGGGGAAAGTTATTGCGGAAGGTACCGGAAGCCAAGATCGTAGACGAATTTATGCATGAGGTTGAATCTTTAGCCGGCGTCTTCTCTCAAGAGGGACAGGCTGAGTCGGTAAAATAAAGGCAGTAAAAGAGATGGCAGGTATATCCCAAAAAACTCAAGAAAAATATACGCGGCTGCAAGCGTCACTGCGTGAAATGGGTCGAGTGCTGATCGCCTTCTCAGGTGGTGTGGACAGCACTTTTTTGCTCAAGGTGGCCTCTGACGTTCTGGACGATCAAGTATTCGCTGTGATCGCAAGGTCGGATACCTATCCCGAAAAGGAGATCCGTGAGGCTGAGCTGCTGGCTCAGGGTATGGGAATTGAGTATCAGGTCATCGAATCCTGTGAGATGGAAAATCCCGATTTTGTTAAAAATCCCCCTGACCGGTGCTACTACTGTAAAATGGAATTGTTTTCCAAGCTTAAAGAGATCGCCGAGCAGCACGCTTATCCTTATGTGTTGGATGGCGCTAATTTTGAGGATACGGGTGACTTCCGTCCCGGATCAAAAGCCGCCCAAGAGCTGAATGTTCGTTCTCCGCTCAAGGATGCCGGATTGATAAAAAGTGAGATCCGATCACTTTCCCAAATGCTGGGCCTTTCCACCTGGGACAAGCCGGCCATGGCGTGTTTGTCCTCCCGCTTCCCTTATCATTCCGAGATCAACTCAGTGGCTCTTAAACAGATCGCTCAAGCCGAGGAATTTCTGCGCTCTCTGGGTTTGGTTCAGCTCCGTGTCAGACATCATAACGAAATTGCCAGGATCGAAGTCCCCTCGGAAGATATCTCCCGATTGATGGATCCAGGCCTAAGGGGCCGGATCGTCAAGCGTTTTAAAGCATTGGGCTACACCTATATCACCCTGGATCTGGCAGGATACCGCACAGGAAGCCTGAATGAGACCCTCTCCGAGGCGCTCAAATCCAACCTGCAAGAGTGATGTCTGTGACTGAAGAATCGATCGTTAAGCCTCCGCCCTTCAAGGGATTTTCAGCGTCTAAGGTCATCTACGTCCCGGTCGATTCCAATTCCCATATCATTAAAACCTCGCTGCAGGAGCGGGCAAAGAAAGAGATCACCTTCCCTATGGGACAGCTCTTTCATTTGGGCGACAGGATCGTGCTTTATGGCTGCGTAGGAGCGCCCTCGGCAGTCCTTTGCCTGGAAAGCCTGATCGCAGCCGGCGCGCAGGAGATCGTGATATTGGGCCTTTGCGGCTCTCTCTGCCGCCGGGCCCGGCTGTTCGATGTTGTGAGTGTAGTCGAAGCCCTTGCGGACGAAGGGACATCCTCCCATTATTTTGCAGAGAAAAAGGAGTTCTATCCTTCTTTGGAGCTTCGGGAGCGTGTGGAGGCTCAAATTCGCTCCGCAGGGCTGCCCATCCTTACCGGGTCAGTGGTATCCACCGATGCCCCCTACAGGGAGACCCAGAGCTGGCTGGACAAAAACCTGGAGCTGGGTTTGGATTGTGTGGACATGGAGACCTCGGCGGTACTGGCCCTGGCTGAATATCATGAGCTTGCTGCGGCCGCACTTCTGATCGTCAGTGACGAACTTTCAGGTAGTGGCCATAATAAGGGCTTCATGAATCCCAGGCTTGAGGATCAGATCCAGGCCTATTTCCTCCCCATAATTAAAAATATTTAGCCTGGATTATTCACGAGTTGAGATTGCCTCAGTTGTCATGATGCTCTATAAGGAATCATTGACATTGGGATAAACGAGGATAAATATGAAACCGAAAGTTTTGGTAACACGTCAACTTTTGCCTGAAGTTCATGTCTTTCTGGATCGATTCCTGGAGGTCGAGACAGGCGTGACCGGCCGCGATCTGCCCCACGCCGAGCTTCTCCAAAAGGTCAAAGAGAAAGCCGGACTCCTATCCCTATTGGTCGATGATGTGGATCAAGAGGTGATGGAGGCAGCCCCGGGCTTAAAGATCGTAGCCAATTGTGCGGTGGGTTATAACAATATCGACATCACCTATGCCCGCCGTAAGGGGATTTTGGTGACCAATACCCCGGGCGTGCTGACCGAGACCACGGCCGATCTCACTTGGGCGCTTATACTGGCTGTTGCGCGCCGAATACCTGAAGCTGAAAGATTTACCCGGGAAGGAAAATTTTCCGGCTGGGAGCTCGACCTGATGCTGGGGCAGGAAATAACGGAAAAATGCCTGGGGATCATCGGCATGGGCCGTATCGGCAAAGCCGTGGCCCTGCGAGCCCAGGCCTTTCGGATGAACACGCTTTATTTTGATCATCACCGCTTGAGCCCAGAGGAAGAAAAACATTATGCTGCAGCCTATGCCCCATTTTTACAGATCTTGTCGCAGGCTGATATTTTGACTCTGCATACCACGCTCACAGAGGAAACCCAGCGTCTGATCGGCCGTAAGGAATTGGAAGCCATGAAAACCTCCGCCGTTCTGGTTAATGTCTCGCGGGGCCCCGTCGTGGATGAAAACGCTCTGGCCGAAGCCCTGGAAAAAGGCATTATCTGGGGAGCCGGCCTGGATGTTTATGAGCGGGAGCCTGCGATTGAATCCCGGTTACTTGACTTGGGAAATGTGGTGCTGCTTCCCCATATCGGAAGTGCCAGCTATGACACACGGCTCAAGATGGCCATGACCGCAGCCCATAACCTTGTAGCCGGCCTTACAGGCAAAACGCCTCCAAATCTTGTTTGACGCTAGTTGTCATTGCGAGCCTCCGCAGGAGACGAAGCAACCCCATTGTGCTTCGCTAAAACATTGAGATTGCTTTGCTTCGCCCGCAACGACATGGTTGTGATATCTGGCTCTATCTTTTACAATATGCTTCCATGAAATTCACAACGATCGATCCGGCCGATATCGACCTCTTGGATGAGCGCTTTCGGATCTCGTATGGAGAGCCTTCCGATGAGCTGGTGGCATCGATCAATGCGGCAGGATTGATCAATCCGCCGGTTGTGACCCACCGCGATGGCCGCACGGTGGTCGTCTGTGGTTGGAAACGGATCTTAGCCATCCAGAAACTAGCAAAAAGCCCGATCCCGATATTTGTATCTTCCGAGCAGAGCGACCTTGAGCTTTTCAAGCATCCCGTGTATGAGAATGTATCCTTCCGGGAAATGAAGGTGTTCGAGAAAGCTGTGGCTTTGAGAAAACTACAGGACTTTGGAGAGGCCGACGAGGAATTGATACGTCGGTTTTTACCGCTGCTCAAGATCCCGGCTACCCGCAGGTACCTTGAGATTTTTCTAGGACTGTCCGAGATTGGACCGGACCTTAGAGAAGCTTTGGAGTCCAAAGGAACAGTTCTGCCTGTTTTAGAATTGTTTTTGAAGTTTTCGCAGGATGAGCGAGCCGATTTGCTTCCCATCCTGCAGCCTTTAGGCCAGAACAAGCAGAAGGAACTTCTGACACTTCTGTATGAGCTGACGCGGAAAGATAAGATATCTCTTCAAACTATTCTCATGTTTGCCCCCTATCAGGCAACTCTTCAAAATGACAAACTTTCGCCTCTCCAGAAGGCGGATGGGATTTTAAACAAGCTCAGGGAACAGAGGAGTCCTGAATTCACCCGTTGGACTCAGAGTTTCCAGGCAGCGCTTGAGGCCATCAACCTGGATAAAGGCATTATCATCAATCCTATACCTTTCTTTGAAGGTGATGAGATGAACTTGAGTTTTGTTTTTAAGAACAGGGAGGAGTTTCTACAAAAGATCTCTGAGCTGGCGAAACTGGCTGCAAAACCAGAATTTTCCGACCTCTTCCGGTCACCTTCCGATGATGAATAAGCCATGGTCTCCCGAAAGGATCTATATCGAGCAGGAAAGCCTCGATTATTCCCTCTCCCAGAAAATACTGAATAGATTGAAGGATGTCCCGGTCGAGATCGTCTCGGATCTGGCAGCTTTATACCAGCGCTTTTCTATGTTCTCCGATCCGCTAAAAGAGGGGAAAAAATGTCTATTGATCTGTCGTGGAAGGGGTGATTTTGTTAAGCCCTGCCCCTGCACTCCTGTTTATTTAGGCTGCCGGTACACAGTCATCAACCTGGATCTCAATTGTCCGCTCGACTGCAGCTACTGCATCCTCCAGCAGTACCTGACGAATCCTCTGGTAACTGTCCATGTCAATACGGAGGACCTGTGGCGAGAGCTGGAGGCCTTTTTGCAGAAACAAAAGGGCCGCATGTTCCGGATAGGGACAGGGGAGTTAGGAGATTCTCTGGCATTGGATCATATTACAGGCCGGTCCCGGGAATTGATCTCCTTTTTCCGGAAATACCCTAACGCCATCTTCGAACTCAAGACCAAGACCCTCCACATCTCCCATTTGCTCGAGATCAAGCCGCCGGATAATGTGGTTATTGCCTGGTCGCTTAATGCCGGAACTATCGCCCGGTCCGAAGAAAAATCCGCCCCGCCGGTTCATGAGAGGATAGAGGCGGCATACAAAGTGGCCCTAGTGGGATACCGGGTAGCCTTCCATTTCGATCCTCTCATCTATTTTTCAGGATGGGAAAAAGAGTATTCGGAAGTCGTAGAAAAACTCTTGAGCCGGATTCCTGTTGATAAGATCGCCTGGATCAGCTTGGGGAGCCTGCGCTTTCCTCCTTCGCTCAAAGAGATCATTGCCCGCAGGTTTCCGGAGTCGAATATACTCTACCAGGAATTTATCCGTGGTCTGGATGGGAAGATCCGGTATTTTAAGCCGCTTAGAATAAGGCTTTATACGCACCTGGTAAAGGCGCTCTTGGATGGAGGAAAGAGAAAAATACCTTTGTATCTGTGTATGGAAAGCAAGGATATATGGCGGGATGTGCTAAAAAAAGAACCTGAAGACGAAGGTGAAGTTGAAAAATACCTTTCTTCGTCTTCAGGTTGTTGTCAATACACTATTTGATGGATTCTGTCTTCTTTTCGGCTATGATCCCTACGAGGTCGACACCCGCTGCTTTAACGATGTTGATGACATCCACGAGGCGTCCATACTCCATCTCTTGGTCGGCCTTAAGATAGAGTTTTTTATCGCTTGCGGTCATCAGGGCATCTTCCAGAAGCAGCTGCAGGTTGTCCTCTGTTGCCTCATCCGAGTTGAGAAACATCTTGCCGTCTTTTCGGATATAGAGCACGATCTCCGGGTTTTCGGGCATGGAGATCGTGTTCATTGCATTTGGGAGGCGGACATCGACACCCTTTTGGACCAGGGGAGTCACGACCATGAAGATGATCAGGAGAACGAGGAGAACGTCACACAGCGGGACCACATTGGGCTCTGCTGTTGTATCGCGCTCTTTTTGGCTGGATGACATAGTGTTACCTCATTAAATGTATTTGTGCAAAAACGCCCAGCTTATCCTGCTGATTTGCGTACGAAAAAGTCGACGATCTCTGAAGCGGCGTTATCCATCTCAGCATCGAAGACTTCCAACTTGGAAGCCAATCCGTTATAGCACCAGAGAGCGATAATCGCCACACCGATACCAAAAGCTGTTGTTATCAGGGCTTCGGCAATACCACCAGCCACAGCACCAATTCCACCCGATCCGGTCAGAGCCATGCCGCGGAATGCATTGATGATTCCGGCGATGGTACCGAACAGCCCGATAAAGGGGGACGAGGTGGCAACGGTTGCAATGATGGTCAGACCTCTTTTGAGCTCCTGCATGAAGATGTTTGATGCGCGGTCGCAGCCTCTTTGGGCGGTTTCGATCTGTCCTTCGAGAGAAAGACCGTGTTCGCCGCCTTCTAAGAACTCTTTGATGCCTGCCGAGGTGACCCTGGCTAAATGGCTTCCCCTGTATTCTTTCTTAGAAGAAAGAGTCAAGGCTTCCTGGATCTTTCCGGATTTCAGCAGTTCTGCGAGTTTAGGAGCGAGTTGTTTGGATTTTTTTTTGGCTCGTGCAAAAACAATCTGTCTTTCCACAAAAAGGTAGAGCGTGATAACAGAGAGGCTGAGAAGTAAGATAGCAACTGATTTTGCCAAGTATCCCATAGCGTGCCACATTTCCATCAGTCCAAATTGCATTTTAAGTACCTCCTTTTAAATATCGAAAGCCATTTGAAGCTTCGTTTATTTAAGTTTAAATCTAACTGTAACAGTGAAAATAACGCCCCGGGGACGTCCGTTGATAACCATTGGCTCATACACCCATTGACGGACAGCGTCGACAGCTGCCTGGTCGAGCAGGGGAATGGAGCGTAAGATTTTGACCCGCTGCACACGTCCGTAGATGTCTGTCGTGGCTTCGACGATCACGACACCTTCCACTCTTGCCTGTCGGGCGATTTCCGGATAGAGGGGATCGACCTTTTTGACCAGTTTGGGCGGCTTGACCTCGCCGACTGCGCGAACAGGAGTTTCGACTTCTCCGACAACGCCACCCAGAACACCACCGACAACACCGCCGAGGACACCCCCGACAACGCCACCCTCGACACCGCCTTCGACTCCACCTTCGATACCGAGATCGGTGAGTTCTTCCTCAGCAATCTCATCCGGGATCTCAACGGGAGCGACCAACTGGCCGGGTTGAATAGTGGTCTTTGCCTGAAC
>JAUWSR010000171.1 GCA_030609975.1 Acidobacteriota bacterium
AAAAATTATCAATAAGTTACCTAGGCCAACCTGCAACAGCTAAAGATCTTGGGTGAGTGAGAAGGCTTAAAAGTTGTTTTTGCCCTTAAAAGGTAACCTCTAAGCTAGTTAAAAAGGGCCTAATATTAGCTAACTCTATTGTTTTGTGTGAAAACTCGGGGACTGTCCCTAGTTAGCGGCCGAGGACTTTGACTCCGGTGAGATAGTCTTTTTGCCAGATGACTTTCACGATGGATTTTTCGGGTTCTTTGTCCCTGCCCGGAATCTGAAACTTCAACTCCAGAACAGAGCCGGGCGGCACTTCTTTATCGAGAAAGAGCGCATAGCCGCCCTTGCTGATGTTTTGCGTAAAGCCTTTCCCTTCCATGGGGATAAGGACTTTGTATTTGATCTTTTTTATAGATTCGTGCCTGGGCGAATTGCGTTTTTCTTGATCGCCGGTCTGTTTAGCTGTTTTGTTGGCCATGCAATCCCGCTCTCCAGGTTGAGTGATACACAATGGAGATTTAAATTGTACCAGAATCGTTCGTAGAAACAAAGCCAGGGAATAAATTCGAGCGGTGCAGGTATATGGAGTGTAAAAGAAGTTTACGCCAGTCATCATTTAGGGACGGATATGTGGATAATTTTCTCGAGGGTACTTTGGAAAAATGATTGGCACAATTCTTGCTCGTATATGGAGTGCATCGTTTTCTCTCTTTGCTTGGTTTAATAGTATATAAGACGGTGTCATTTGAATTCTGCAAAACATATGGGGGTAAAAATGAAAAAAGTTTTACTGATATGCGTGATTTTGTTTCTATCGAGCGGTTTCTCCTCTCCCCAGGAACAGCATCAAGTGACTGTCATCAATGTCATGGTGCCGGTGCGTATTTTTGAGGGAGATCGGTTTGTCGATGACCTCACACTCGCTGATTTGGAATTGTATGAAGACGGACAGCTTCAGGATATTCAGGCCCTTTACCTCACCAACAAGGCCGATATCGCCAGGCAGGATACCAAAAGGGACTTCATGCCTATAGTTTCGCGCAGGTTCTATTTTATCTTTCAGATCCGCGATTACAATCCCAAGATCACCGAAGCCATCGAGTATTTCTTCGACAACATTTTTCATCCCGAGGATGCCCTGGAGGTTCACACTCCGGTAAAGATTTATACCCTGTCCAAAGAAGCCGTGCAGTCCAAACCCAAGGAGACTCTGATCAAAGACATGCAGTATGTGATCAGAAAGGATGCGCAGATCGGTGCATTGGAATACAAAAGCATGCTCAAAGAGCTCAAGAAGATCGTCCGGTCCATTTCGATGCAGGGGGGAGGTCAGGCATCAATGATGCGAGACATCGATGCCAGCGGTCAGACAGGCTTAGATAGTCTGCAGTTTCTGCTCCCCAGATATCGCGATACCATGTCCAAGATGGAAGAGCTGAGGATGGTGGACGAGAAGTGGTTCTACCAGTTTGCGGCCCAAAGACGGAGATTGGAGCAGCAGAAGGTGGTTTTTTATTTCTATCAGAGAGAGTACCGGCCCGAGATCTCCGCCGGTGTCATGAATAATCTGATGAGCGCCAACCAGGATGATATGAATGTCATGGGGCAGCTCCAGGATATGTTCCAGCATTATCATAGAGAGATCAACCTGAACGAAGATCTACTCAAGAAAGTTTTTGCCGATTCGGGGATTCTTTTTAATTTTCTCTTCATAGACAAGAACCCGGAGACGATTTCCGGCATCACGATGCGGGAGCAGTCCGAGGATGTGTTCAAAGTGTTTACGAATGTGGCTGCTGCCACCGGTGGGGTGACGGATAATTCCCAAAATCCGGCCGCCGCCTTCAGGAATGCCGCCGCCATAACCGGCCGCTCCTACATCCTGTATTATTCTCCTCAAAATTATGTGAAGGACGGCGAGTTCAAGACCATCACTGTCAAGGTCAAAGGACGAGACTGTAAAGTGATCCACCGGCTGGGATATTTTGCCGAGTGAAACACATACTTAGCCCAAAGAGTCTGTTATAATATTCTTGGATGAGGATATGTCTTGTACCAAGAATGAGAAAAATCGGATCTGTCGCCCTCTTTGTGCTCTGCTTGACAATGCTTTCCGACTCTAGCCTTCCCCAACAGGAACATGGGATCTTTGTGATCAACATCGGTTTGGTTTCGAGTATGATGGGGGATATCGCGGATTGAGAGGATTTTGGCATGCGCTTCTTCCTTGAAGAAAGTCAAATGAACCGCAGAGTTCCTCTGGGTTTGATCTTATTGATCCCCTCCTTGATTTTCTGGCTTTCTTTTCTTTTAGGGGAGGGGCTGGGGATAAGCTCTGCCCAGGATATCTTTACTCTTTTTACTTCCCTTGGTATCTGGGGATTTGTTGTGGGAATGACGGTGTGTCCCTTGCTCGCTTTGATCTTAAGCTTTCGTGATTACTTGAAAGAGAAGGGTTCAAAGGTCCTGGACGCTTGGGTAATTTTAGTCGGCTTGCTGTTTTTTTTGATGGCTGGACTGGCCGTTATTTTCCGCCCTACAAAGTTTATCTAGCTTGGATTAGATTTATTGCCCCCTTTTTTGTAAAATAGGCCTTCTTTACCATGAGCACCGTTTTTAGTCCATCAAAGAATTACAGAGCAAGCCGCAAGTCTGTAGGCTACATCGTGCGCTCAGACGCCACTCAGAAAGACTACGACAGAGTAGGATTTAAGGCCGGACTTGAAGTTCACCAACAGTTGAAAACAAAGAAAAAGCTGTTTTGCAACTGTCCAGCGGGTCTTTACAATCGTAAAGGCGAATTTGATGCCGAGATCATCCGCCATATGCGGCCCACTCTCAGCGAACTGGGAGAATATGACGGCACGGCGCTGATGGAATTTAAGACCCGAAAACAGATCATTTACCGGATCAAAAAAGAAACAGCCTGTACCTATGATATCGATGACACTCCACCCTTTGCTTTAAATCGGGAAGCTTTGGATATAGCTCTAGAGATTACCCTGTTGTGCAAAATGAACATAGTGGGCGAAGTGCACATCATGCGAAAACAGTACTTGGATGGCAGCATTCCCACGGGATTCCAGCGCTCAGCGATTTTAGGCGTGGAGGGTGAGATCCTGCTGAGGAATAAAAGGATCGGGCTCATCCAGCTCAGCATTGAAGAAGATTCCTGCCGCGAAGTGTCTGACATCGGACATGAACGCATCTACCAGACTGACAGATTGGGCATGCCTCTGATCGAAACCGTGACCTATCCCGACTTTGTGAATCCAGACGAAGTCCGGGAGGGAGCCGAATACATACGTTTTCTCAACCGCAGCACCGATAAGGTTTTTGTGGGGATTGGTGCGGGCAGAGAGGATGTGAACGTCAGTTGTCGCGGGGGCGACCGCGTTGAGATCAAAGGGGTGGCCCACAATAAATGGATCCCGGAATTGACGCACAACGAAGTTTTTCGACAGTGGGCTCTCCTTTTAATCCGTGACCGGCTCAAAAAGAAGAACAAAAACAGCAGCAAGTGGAAGATCGAATCCAAAATTATTGTATCCGGAGATATGACTTTTGCCTACGAACCCCTACAGCGGGCCCAGGATCAAGGTGATCCGGTTGTGGCCGTCAATCTGCCGGGCTTTAAGGGGCTTTTATCCCACTTCACTCAACCAGGCAAGATGTTCGCCGATGAACTGAGCGATCGCCTGAAAGTCATTGCCTGTATCGAAAAACCCAACATGGTTCATTCCGAACAGATCGAAAAAGTCCTGCCCAAGTCGAAATTCGACTTGGTCCGGCAGCTCTTGCAGGCCGGCGAGGACGATGCTCAAATCGTAATATGGGGGCCGGAAGAGGACATCCCCACTGCCCTGGAAACAATTGATGAAAGGTGTCAAATAGCCTTTGAGGGAGTCCCCCGGGAGAGCCGGAAATCGCTGCCGGATGGTACCACTCTGTTTGAACGTGTCCTTCCCGGGCCCAATCGAATGTATCCCGACACTGACTCTGTGCCGATAGCATTGGATGACGATTATGTTGAGGAAGTTCGTCTGCGCCTTCCCCGGGATGTTCATGCCATGTATGAACAGCTGGATGCCTGGGGAGTTCCTCAGGATACGGTTTTTTACATTATGAGAAATAATCTTTTTTCATTGATCGAGCGATGCTGCCAAGACTTAAAGCTGGAGGCAAAGTTTGTTGCCACCCTGTTGGGGCATTCGCTGAAGCATATCGAAGGCACACACACGCGTTCGCCTGAGTTTGACTTTGAACGGATCTTCACGCTTCTGAAATATTTAAAGGGAAAAAAACTGGATTTGACTTTAGCAAAAGTGATGCTGCCTGAAGTTTATCGTCATCCCCAGATGGATTGTGATTCGATATTGGCGACGCTCAATTTCAGAATAATCGCCAAGAGCGACATACTGGCAAAGGTAGCTCCTCTGGTAAAGATCGCAAAGGAAACGGATGTCGGTCCGGAGGCAGAGGCTCGTTTCCGCTGGATCATGGGGGAGTTGAGAAACGCCTCTTTGGGTAATATATCTCTAACTAAACTCGCAGAACATGTTAGGGAATGTGTTCAAGCTCAAAATTAGATGGCAGGGATGGATGGTCTAAACTATGGTTGAAGATATTTTCCAAGGCTATCGAGGGCGAGCCCTTCAGGTGCTCCAAGAGTACAGTGCTCGTGTGTGGAGCAGTGTAAGGATCGACTCAACACGCGGCATGTTTGAGGGGACCATTCTGCCGCGAAGCGAGAAGGATGACGATCGCCATATTGTTTTGAAGATCGTGACCGGCTACAACATTGGCATCAACGTCGACACCATAATAAATATGGATGAATTGGGCTATCAGAAGGCCAAATATCAGATACCGGAAAAAGATTTCCCCTACTCTGAAGAAAAGCCCAATGTAAAATTGTTCGGGACAGGGGGGACGATCGCCTCAAGGCTTGATTATCGGACAGGTGCGGTGATACCGGCGTTCTCACCAGGGGAGCTATACGGTGCGGTCCCCGAGTTGGCCGACATCTGCAATCTCACGACAGAAAAACTGTTTGCTGTTTTCAGCGAGAACATGGGGCCCGAGCAGTATATCACGCTGGCCAAAGGCATCGGAAAGGAGATCGAGAAAGGTATCGAGGGTGTGATTATTGGACATGGAACAGACACGCTCCACCATACGGCGGCAGCCTTGACCTTTATGTTGAAGGACCTGCCGGTTCCGGTGGTCCTGGTTGGCTCGCAGCGTTCCTCGGACAGGCCAAGCTCTGATGCCGCCCTGAATCTCATGTATGCCGCCTATGCCGCCGGACATTCCGATATTGCTGAGGTCATGGTCTGTATGTTCGGACCCACCTCTGATGAATATGGATTCCTGCATAGGGGAACGAGAGTCAGGAAGATGCATTCTTCCTACCGTTCCACATTCCGGACTATCGGAGATATCCCCCTTGCTAAAGTCACACGGAACAGTGTGGATATGTTGAAAGAAAACTACAATCCACGCCGCAAGGATAAGCGTGTCGAGGTGCGGCCTTATTTTGATGAACGTGTCTCCATTGTATACTACTATCCCAATATGCAGCCTGATATCATCAATTCCCTCGTTGACAACGGTTATCGGGGGATCATCATTGCGGGCACAGGCTTGGGACATGTGAATAAGCCCTTATATCCTGCTCTTGACCGCGCTCGGGAAAAAGGCGTTGCCGTATATATGACCGTTCAGACGTTGTGGGGTTATGTGCACATGTATGTCTATGAAACAGGACGGGACATGCTCGAGTTGGGTGTCATTCCTGCGGAGAACATGCTGCCTGAAGTTGCTTTCATCAAGTTGAGCTGGGCTTTGGGCCAAACCGATGACCTTAAAGAAGTTCAGGAGATCATGCTTAATCCCATTAATGACGAGATCACAGAGAGGGAGCCTTACAACGGTTATCTGGTCTATCAGGGTGGTGTTCCTGAAGTCGAAGAGTTTATTAAGAAATTCCGTAAGTAACTGCGATATCTCGGGCGCAAACTCTAAAGAGTTGCAGCAGGAGAGGGGATCTCGCTCATCAGCTTTAGTCCCGGGACGGCCTCTATGGCTTTGGGGATGGTGTTGATGGTGACCGCCACGGTGCCGGTATCGCCATGCACACCGCCCAGGATCTTTTCATGGATGTTTGGGATCCCTTTAACAAAGATCTCGTCGTACTCTTCCTTTACGCCTGCATTGGCGATGAATTCGAGTGTAATTACGGTCTGTCCCGCTTTTTCGGCGTGAGCGACACTTTTTAATCCGATAACATCTCCGGGTTTTATGGTTCCGAAACCGGTTTCTGTGTCTGCTTCTGCGATCACGGCTTCAGGAGGCAGCTCTGTGGCCTGATCCAGTTCCCATCCCAAGCCATCAGCGATCATGTATATGGATTCCAAGAGTCCCACATGGCCTGTAATGATTCCATCCTGGATCTTCTGTTGGAATTCATCCGGTGTCATGCTGGTTCCGACTTTTTTCTGAAAGGGGATCCGTCTGAGGGCCGAGTTCATCATCCGGGTTACCCGGATGGAATCCACTTTGAGGCAGGGGGCTGTCAAGGTCAGTGGCAAAGAGTCCATTAGGTAGCCCGGATTGATGCCCGTGCCGACCACAGTCACTCCGGTCTCTTTTGCCCAGTTGTCCACTTCTTCTGCCAACTCGGGGCTGCGTTTCCAGGGATAAGAGAGCTCCTCACACGTCGAGACAATATTTAGGCCGGCATCGATGCATTGTTTGATCTGGGGCATGACCGTCTTTAGATGGGAGGAGGTGGTTAGAACCACAGCATCGGCATCTGTCCTTGCAAACAAGGTGTCCGCATCATTCTCGATCAAAATACCGGTCTCTCGGGGAGAAGAAAACAATATTCCCAGGTCCTTGCCTACGAGTTCCGGGTCGATATCGACCGCACCCACGATGACAAAACTTTCTTTGTCAGCCAGCGCTTCTGCTGCTCTGCGACCCATGATCCCGCAGCCGTAAATAATCACTCTTTGTTTATCCATAATTGCTGCTCCTTAAGTAAATTATCCAGATAAAAAGTTATATTTAAAAAGGTAACAAGTATACCATCATCTCGAGCTTTAAAAAAACCTTTCCTTTTGCGGCGACAAGCGCCTGCTCATGATTCCACCAGAACAAATATTGGTCTTCGTGTTCACTGGAAGGCGACGGCATATAGATGAAATATTCTAAAACAAAGTGGTGATTTTTGGGGAGTAGTATATCCCACATCCATTCCGGACCGTTCGAGCCGATCCGGGGGCCAAAATAATTCTCAAACTTCCTCTTCCGTGCCAAAGAGATCGGGGATGGTTTCTCTCATCACATGAATAGGCTCAAGAACATGGACAAAGAAAGAATTGAACAAAAAACTTTTTGAGTAAACATCGGAAAACTCTCGCCGCGAGATATCCTTTTTTAATACCCGTATAAAACGGCTTTTTTAAGTGTTTTGACGATGAAGTTGTTTATACTCTCCCCTTCGTGTAATGCTCGTACGGCCAATGCTTGATGCAAGTCCGAACCGGCACGTAACACAAATTTACCGGAGTATTTTTTATTTGTAGGAGGAGGCAGAGGCCGACCATCTTTTTTATAGATTGCTATCCATTCGTCAACGATAGTACAAAGTTTCTGATACACTTTCATTTCATCACCGCCGTGACAGCATTTTCCAATCCACCCAGGTACAGCCCCGATATAACAATGATCCTCTTCCGACCATTCTACGATTTTTAGATATCTATCTCTCTCTTTCATTTTGCGTATCCTTTATTTTTTGTCTGACCAGTTTTTCCTGGTAAGGCTTCGCATCATCGCCGAGATTACCCGATATAGTTAGTACATAACCTGAGGCATGGATGAAATTACGGTGGTTACCTTTTCCTCCACGGTTAACAAAACCAGCCAATTCTAGGTTTTTTATCAATTCGCGTATCTTTCTAGGCATTTGTATAGTACTATAATGATACTAATATTGTCAAGTGGAGGATTATGCTTGAACCTCAATCTTGTGGTGATAGCCGATT
>JAUWSR010000147.1 GCA_030609975.1 Acidobacteriota bacterium
TACGAAGAGCTGGCCAGGCTGATCAGCCGTAAGGCCGCTGGTGAGCTCATGGCTGCGCTCCTGAAAAACGAAGCAAAGTAAGCGCTTTGTCATTGCGAGGAGATTCCTCACTGCGTTCGGAACAGGCTCCGCAACCTCATAGTTTCAGCGATGCACATTGAGATTGCTTCACTACGTTCGCAATGACATTAGATTGCTTTGCCTCCTACGGAGGCCCGCAATGACACAAGAAGAAGTTAAAGCGAAAGAAGCAGCCGCACGGTCACGGAGATCAGCAACGCCACGGATGAATTGAGGGCCATGGACAACAGTGCTTCCCGCCGTCCGATCTCTCTCCACAAGATAGCGACCGTTGATAGACAGGGAACAAAAAAGCTCATGAACACGACAAAGACAACCAGCTGCTCCCGTGAGATCATAGTCATCAGATCCTGATAGCCCACCCCCAATGCCTGCAGCATCATGATCAAGCTAAGCTCTTTGCGCAAGAATCCGAAGACCAGAGTCACACCCAGGTCCTGGGGTAATCCTAAAACTCCAGACACCAGCGGAGAGAAGATCAGATTAACGACCTTGTCAAAACGCAAGAACTGGAGAACAGCCAGGACAATGCTGCCGGCGATCAACACAGGCCAAGCAAATTGAATGAAGGCTCTCAGCTGGAAATAGGTATTGCGGAAGATATTCCGAAGCGACGGTGCTTTCAAAGCCGGGATCTCCACGATCAATCCCGGAGAAGGCCTTTTGTAAATCCAAGACAGCACTCGCCCCAGGATCCCCACGATAAACATGTTGAACACATAGAAGCCCAAAGCCCACAGGGGTCCCAAATAATACGCCACCAAAGCCAGGATGATGGTGGTACGGGCGGAACATGGAATGAAGGGAATCAGCAGCGAAGTGATCACCCGATCCCGCCTCGATTCCAGGGTTCTGGTAGCCACAATAGCCGGGACATTGCATCCAAATCCCAGAATAAAGGCTGAGACGGATTTCCCATGGAGACCGATCTTGTGCATAAACGTATCCATCAAAAATCCGATCCGAGCCAAATATTTCACATCTTCCAGAATAGACATCAGAAAGAGCAAGGGCAGGAAATAGGGCAGAACGATAGCGATACCTCCGCCTATCCCCTGGATCAAGCCATCCACCAGGTAGTAAAACAATCCGGTTCCCAGTTTGTCAGGGAGGGTTCCGCGCAGGTCGTTCATAGGTCCTAGAAAAAACTCTTCGATGGGAGTAGCCACCTTGAAAATGATGGTAAAAAATGCCAACAGCACACCCAGAAGGATGACATAGCCAAGGAAGGGATGCATAAGGACATCATCCATCCGCTCCTGCCAGCTCACACGTTTGCCTCTTTTGATCACACTGCTGTTTTCGAAAATCTTGAATGCCAGATGATGCCGCTCGGCCGCAATGACCTCATAAGCCGGCGCACCGTGCCGCTCCTGCAGCTCGGACCTGACTTTATCCACAACTTGTTTGAAAGGAGGGCTGATCACCTCCAGCATCCGGTTGAAGTAGGGACGTTCTATTTCAATGGCCTTGATGGCGGTAAACCTCGGGTTAGCTACGATTAAAAAATCTTCGGGAAGCGCCTGTTCGACCTCAACCAGCTTGTCCTCCACGTCCCGCGCCCAAACCATGCGCCGGGGCGTTTTTTGCACATCCAAACCATACAAAGCCTCATCCAACAATTCTTTAATACCGCGTCCGTGGGAAGCAATCATCGGAATGACCGGAACACCCAGGGCTTCTTCCAGCTTTTTAGGGTCGATGGTGATGCCTTTTTTCTCTGCCAGATCCATCATGTTCAGCGCCACGATCATGGGATATCCCAGTTCGCTGAGCTCCAGTGTCATTTCCAGGTTTCTGCCTAAGATAGATGCATCAATGACATTGATGATCAAATCCGGCTTTTCTTGGAACAGATGAGTCAAGGCGACACGTTCGGCCTCATCCGAGGGATTTAGGGAATAGGTGCCGGGGAGATCAATGATATTGAGGATGCGACCGGAGACGTTTACTTTACTGTGAGCGTGCTGGACGGTTGTCCCGGGAAAATAATCGGAAACGACCTTAAAGCCGGCAATGGCATTAAAAAGTGTGCTTTTCCCACAGTTGGGCTGCCCGATGAATATGACATCCGGGCACTCATCGTTTTTCGCCAACGATCTCTACCATGATACTACGAGCGATCCCCCGTCCCACAGCCACCGAGGTGTCGGACGTCAGGTCCTTGATCAGGATGGGCCCGCCAAGAATGCTTTTGGAATCCATCTCGACAATATCGTTTTTATGCAGGCCAAGCGCCATGAGCCTGCGGTGGACACCTTGTCCTCCGAAAAAATCTACGATCCTCAATTGGGTATCGCGTGGGGCACTGGTTAAATCTATCATTCTAATAAAATTCCCTTGCTAAAAAGTCAACTCAAGATAATAAAGAAAGCTCCCAAAAAAAGCAAATTAAATTAAATCAGCAAGTCATAAAGGAGGGATCATTTAAGGAGTTTTTTGATTCGATCGATGACAATTTTAAGGGCTTGAATCAGGAAAGATACCTGTAAACCCAGATCGAAGACAGCAAAAAAGATTTTTTTGTAGGGAGCGTTCCCCGTAAGCATATTCCAGAGGATCCAACGGATCTTCCGGGCAGACCGGCTATGGTTTTTGGCATTCGCCAGCTGCACATGGATTTTACGAAACAGGGGCAGACGTGAGATCACATCGTTCGAAAAGAACAACAAGCGGCCGTATTCGTTATCGCGTGAGATGATCCTAAGGGCAGATCGATGATAAAAATCGGCAAATGAGCGGGCATCGAGTCCGTGGTAAACAGCTGCCTTAGCAGCCAATCTGGACGTGATAAAGGCGGATTCAATGCCGTTCTTGTAATACCGCGAGTATCCCGCGTCACCTACCATGACCATCCGGTTAGAATAAGGCTTCACAGCCGTGGAGGTCACGATCTTGGGAAAGCAGGCACACGAAGCCGTTTCTTCCGCAATAGAACCAGCTAAAACAGCTTTTTGTACAAGTGCAGGATATTTTTTTGGGTCCAAACCCTTGTGCCCCACTGCTGTGAGAGTGACAAAATCCCCCTTAGGAGTGAGCGTTACATAGCGGAGGAGCCGAGATCGGGGCAAGTAAACATGGATCCTATTCTCCAGTTTATGGGGAATCCGCTTGCTGGGTAAACCGATCTCAGTCTGGTAGGTTAAGAACGTTGCCGGCCGTTGGTATCCGAATCCCATTTTTTCGACCTGTTCGGCCAACCGGGTGTTGACCCCGAATGCCCCGACCACCAGCTCAGCCTCATACATCTTTTCTTCGTCGGCCCTGGTATACAATTGCAGTGGCTGGGACGGATCTTGGGGAAATCGAATATCGGCAATCGGTTGCGGAATGACCTCTGCCCCAAAATCCCGTGCAAAGGTCAGAAGATAATCATCGAAGCTGATGGCATCGGGAAATTGCGAATACCGGGGTCCGTTCCCCCTGAAGACTGTGGCTATGGTGCCTCGGGAACCATTCTCCTCGGTTAGCTCAAGGCGGTCTTCTCCGGAATGCAGGACATAGCCATCCAACCGGCTGAGGATCCTCTCTTCAGGAAGCACGATCCCTTCCCGCTCAAGGGCATGGAAGAGGTTCTCTGCGATCACACCGGCACAGAGGTTGCAGCCTCTGGGCCCATTCTGGAGAAAATCTTTGCCGTCAAATATATTAATTTGTAGATCAAGGCCGTAAGCTATGGAATATTTTTTCAGAAAATATGCAGAGAAAGATCCAGCAGGGCCGCCACCGATGATAGCGACTCTGGAACCATTTTTAAGTGCTAGACGAGTCATCCAATTAACCTGGTTCACTCATAATAAATGCCGACATAACCTATAACCACAGTATTATTAGAATCTTACACTGAAATACATGTAAGTGTCATATTATTTCGGTTATACTTTTATATTATATTCTAATCGACATTTATTACTTTTCGAGACTAAACCGAGTTTGATATTATAACCCATTTTCGATTAATTCTATAGGCTTTCTAAAGCGGCGAGGAATATAAACTCACGTCGATTGACAAGGAAGGGAAGTTTTGTAAAAATAAATCAAATGCTAAACACTATCATGAGCAAGGTTTTCGGGACACAAACCGAGCGCGATATCAAACGTCTGCAGCCCGATATAAATGCCATCAATGAGCTCGAACCTGCCATGCAGAAGCTCAGTGACAGTCAACTCCGGGAAAAAACCGCCGAATTCAAACAGAAGCTTAGTCAGGGAGCCACCTTGGATGACATCCTGTTCGAAGCTTTTGCCGCGGTACGTGAAGTGGGATGGCGCAAGGTGAACATGCGCCATTTCGATGTACAGCTCGTCGGGGGTATCGTACTCCATCAAGGCAAGATCGCCGAGATGAAGACCGGAGAAGGAAAAACCCTGGCTGCCACTCTCCCTGCATACCTGAATGCCCTGGAAGGAGATGGTGTCCACATCGTTACGGTCAACGACTATCTGGCAAAGCGAGACACCGAATGGATGGGCCCTATCTACAATACCCTGGGCCTCGAGGTCGGAACCATTCAGCATGATATGGGTGATCTGGAAAGGCAGGAAGCCTACGCGAAAGATATCACTTTCGGGACGAATAACGAGTTCGGCTTCGATTACCTGCGGGACAACATGAAATTTCGGCTCCACGACCTGGTACAGCCCAAACACCGCTTTGCTATCGTGGACGAGGTGGACAGCATCCTTGTAGATGAAGCCCGGACCCCACTCATTATCTCCGGCCCCACAGAAGAATCCACTACGATCTATTACAAGGTGGACAGTCTTGTCAGAAAGCTGAGCAAGGAGGAGCACTTCACGGTCGATGAAAAGAGCCGGACAGTCGCTTTGAACGAGGAGGGGGTCGCTGAGGCGGAAAATATCCTCAACGTCTCAAATCTCTATGACCTCACGAATATGGACCTGATCCATGCCATTAACCAAGCACTCAAGGCTCATTCCTTGTTTAAGCGCGATGTGGATTACATGCTCAAAGACGATAAGGTCCTTATCGTTGACGAGTTCACCGGCCGCCTGATGCCGGGACGACGCTACAGCGATGGTCTGCATCAAGCCTTGGAAGCCAAAGAAAAAGTCCGGATCGAAGCGGAATATCAGACATTGGCCTCCATCACCTTCCAGAACTACTTCCGTATGTATGACAAACTGTCCGGAATGACCGGGACTGCGACCACCGAAGCGCAGGAATTCCACTCCATCTATAAACTGGATGTGGTGGAAATCCCCACCAACGTGCCACTCATCAGGGTCGAACATGACGACCTGATATACCGAAGTGCGAAGGAAAAATGGAATGCGGTCGTCGAAGAGATCAGGGAAAACACGGAGATAGGTCGCCCCGTGCTGGTAGGGACCATCTCGATAGAGAATTCTGAACATCTCAGCCGGCTTTTAAGAAAGGAAAATATCAACCATAATGTATTAAACGCCAAATACCATGAGATGGAGGCCAGGATCATCGCTCAAGCTGGAAGTCTAAGCGCAGTCACTATCGCCACCAATATGGCAGGCCGAGGCGTGGACATTCTCCTGGGTGGGAATCCAGAGGACTTAGCGCGACAAACCTTGGAAAAGAGAGGTTTCGACCCGGCGGATGCGCCCGCCGAAGAATGGGAAAAGGACCTGGCCAAGGCCAAAGATAGCACCGTCGAGGCCAACAAAAAAGTCCTCGACCTGGGCGGCTTACACATCATCGGCACGGAACGGCACGAATCCCGCCGCATCGATAACCAGCTTCGCGGCCGTTCAGGCCGACAAGGAGATCCGGGCTCTTCGCGATTTTATCTCTCGTTGGAAGATGACCTCATGCGCATCTTCGGCTCGGAGCGCTTATCCGGCCTGATGTCCCGGGTCGGCATGGAGGAAGGTGGCCCCATCGAGCATGGAATGGTCAGCAAGGCCATTGAGCGGGCCCAAAAACAGGTAGAAGGGCAGAACTTCTCCATCCGCAAACACCTGCTGGAATATGACGATGTCATGAACAAACAGCGGGAAGCCATCTACACGCAGCGCCGGGAGATCCTAGGGGGAAAGGACCTGAAGAAAACCATCCAGGAATTGGTTGCCACCCTGGCTGAATGGATCATGGAGAATTTCACACACCAGGACAAATCTCCGGAAGACTGGGATCCCGAAGGATTTAAAAAAGCCTACATCTCCCAGTTTGGACTGGACCCAGGAGAGCTGGGGATCGATTGGGACACGATAAATTATGCGGAGCTGAAGGAAAATGTGAACAACGCCCTTCGGGATCACTATGAGGAAAAAGAAGGCGTGCTGGGAACCACTGCCATGCGGGAATTCGAGCGGGTTATCATGCTCCAGGTCATAGACACTCAATGGAAGGACCACCTCCTGGGCATGGATTATCTCAAAGAAGGGATCGGTTTGAGAGGCTATGGACAAAGAGATCCTCTGGTCGAATACAAAAAAGAGAGTTTCGATATGTATCAGGGGGTGATGGACCGGATCGAAGAAGAAACCGTCCGCTACCTGTACCTCATGCGCCCCAGGGTAGAAGAAGAGCTCCCGGAAAGAAAGGAGCAGAAGATGTACCTCCATGAGCCCCAGCAGAGGTCGGCGCCTCGCACCAAACAAGCCCGATCGGTCATTCCCAAAAAGCGCAAAAAAAAGAAAAGGAAATGAACCGTAGGGACCGACCTCCGGGCGGTCCCGTTTAAAAAGAGAGGGAAAACATGCTGCAAGACAAAATTAAAGAAGGCCTGACATTCGATGACGTGCTGATCCTCCCAGCAAAATCGACCGTGATTCCTACGGATGCCGATGTCTCCACACGTTTAAGCCGCAATATCTCCCTCAGCATTCCGATTCTAAGCTCTGCCATGGACACCGTGACCGAGTCACGGATGGCGATCGCCTTAGCGCAGCAAGGCGGCATCGGGGTAATCCACCAGAACATCTCCATTGCAAAACAAGCCGAGGAGGTGGATAAGGTTAAACGCCACGAAAGTGGGATGATCGTGGATCCCATCACCATGCGGCCCCACGACAAGATCTTCCAAGCCCAGGAAGTCATGAAGAAATATGGGATATCCGGCCTACCTATCACCGATGCGGACAACAAGCTGCAGGGAATCCTTACCAACCGGGATATTCGCTTTGAAACGCGACTCAACCTGGCCATTGGAAAAGTCATGACCACGAAACTTGTGACCGTTCCTCTCGGCACCTCCTTGGAAGAGGCGGAGAAGCTCTTCCACAAACACAAGATCGAAAAGATCCTGATGGTCGATGAAGATTTCAACCTCAAGGGGCTTATCACCTACAAAGACATCCTCAGGCGCATTCAATATCCTCTGGCCGCTAAGGATGATCTGGGCCGCCTTCGGGTCGGGGCTGCCGTCGGCGTCGGAAAAGACTGGATAGAAAGGGCCCAGGCACTGATCGCTGCAAAATGTGATGTCCTGGTTGTGGATAACGCGCATGGACATTCGCTAAAGGTCCTGAACACCGTAAAACAACTTAAAGAGAAATTCCCTGAACAGGAGCTTATCGCCGGCAATGTCGGTACCGCAAAAGGCGCTCAAGATTTGATCGCACGAGGCGTGGATGCGGTTAAAGTAGGCGTAGGACCTGGATCGATCTGCACGACCCGCATCGTATCGGGAGCAGGAATTCCCCAAGTCTCAGCCATCGCTGATGTGGCCGCAGCCTGTCAGGATAATAATATTCCTTTAATAGCCGACGGAGGCATTAAATTTTCGGGCGACATCACCAAGGCCATTGCCGCTGGTGCCAACTCGGTCATGATCGGAAACCTACTGGCTGGAACCGATGAATCTCCAGGCGAAACTGTCATATATCAAGGACGCTCCTACAAGACCTACCGCGGAATGGGTTCCCTCGAAGCCATGCGGGATGGACAGAGCAGCGATCGCTATTTTCAAGACACAGCCGGTGGTGAAGGCAAACTTGTCCCCGAAGGCATCGAAGGCCGCGTGCCGCTTAAAGGCAATGCAACCCGTATCATACAGATGATGGTGGGAGGGCTCAAAGCAGGCATGGGATATGCTGGCTGTCGGACAGTTCAGGAGCTGATAGAAAAAGCCCGTTTTATCAAGGTGACGCCCTCCGGCATGCGGGAAAGTCATGTCCACGATGTCGTCATCACCAAAGAAGCCCCGAACTACCGTCTTGAATAGCATGAGCCAACCCTATCTACTCGCATTCGGGCTGTCTGTTCTTTTAGCGATTATTCACTTTGCCGGAGAAGGCTTAAAGATCCCGAAAGGCGCCCAGCAGTACCGCATCGTTTCTTTCGCAGCCGGCATATCGATCGGCTATCTCTTCCTCAATCTTCTGCCCCATACCTATGAAGCTGCCCAAAGATTGGAAAAGCAGGTATTTTATGCTCTCCTCCTGGGCTTTATCATCGTGCACCTGACGGAAAAGTTTTTCTATCAGCATGCCGAGGACGAAGACCTGCGTAAAAAATTAAAGATCGTGCATGTCACTACATTTTTTGTCTACTATTTTTTAGTGGGCTGCGTCTTGGTCGAGCTGGCACACGAAAAAACCGTTGAGGCGATCCTCTTTGTCTTTCCCATCGCTCTACATTCGGGTTTGAGTGCATCCTCCCTCTCCAACATCCACGGTGAATTCAAACACAAGCTCCCGGAAAAGATACTTCTGTCTCTAGCCGGTCCTTTAGGAGTTCTGCTGGCTTTTGTTGTCCCCGTCCCCTCCTACATGCACAATGTTTTCATCAGCGGCATAGCTGGAGTTCTGCTCTACGTTTTTGTGAAAGAGTTCCTGCCCGAAAGGACCAAAGGACAACCCCTGTTCTTTATCATCGGGCTTATTGCTTACTA
>JAUWSR010000252.1 GCA_030609975.1 Acidobacteriota bacterium
GGGGTTACGATCTCGAAGATGGCCGGATCAGCGACGATAGTACGCAAACCTGACAGGCCCCCAACTGCCTTTAAAGCAAAAGGCAATATGAGAAAAGAGAACATAACGGTTAATATGCCCTGGAACAAATCTGTGATAATGGCAGCGTTTAATCCTCCGGCCACACCGTAGACTACAAACAATATTGTCATGGCGATGATGGCTAAAGCGGGGCTGATGGCTCCCCCTGTGACGGCCGTGATCACGGCACTGGAGGCCTTGAGAATGACGCCGATACTGACGGATAATTGAGCCATTCCCACCAGGGCAAAAAGGACGGCGACACTCTGACCATAACGTTTGAATAAATAATCGGCTGTGGTGACTGCACGCATGCGCCGAAAGAGCGGAGACAGCAACCAGTAGAAAGGTGTGGAGAACAGCCACAACCACTGATACCAGATTCCGGAAGCACCGGATTGGTAAGTTTTAGCCGCTACGGTGACCGCTTGATCGGTATTTGTTCCTGTCCCAAAGGTGAAAAACGTCATCATGAGCTTTCCGAACTTGCGATCGCTGATAAAAAAATTAGAGGTGGTCTTCACCTTTTTAGCAGACCAGATTCCAATCAGTGTAACACCGATTAGATAGAGAAAAACGATCAGCCAATCTAAAAACATCTAGAGTTTCCTATTTCCGGTCAATTCCCAGCATGTTAAGGATATAGGGATGATGCCATTGGACATAAAATCATCGAAGAATTGCTGAAAAGTGAAATTCTTTCCCAACTGCCTTGATCTATCGGCAATAAGCTGCTGCATCATGTGCTTCCCCTTGATGTAGTTCGAACTGTGTCCTGGTGCGCGCAGGGTTTCTTCAATATCCCACCAGACTGCGTCGCTGTCTACATCGGCCCAGGGATAGGGGATCCCTTCCGAGAAGTTCTTGAGCCCATCCTCTAGCCTATATTCATTGTTGTGCATTCTGAGATCAGAGAGTGCTCGAGCCGTCCGAAAAGCCAGCCAGATGTAGGCGATCTCTTTCGAACGGGGCCTTTTATCGAAAAGACCGGCTTGCAATAACCACTCTTCGATTCCGAAGGCCAAAGCTTCGGACCTGGCTTCATGTATATCGAAAAGACGAACCTCACCTCGAATGGGCCGGGTGTCTCCCTCCTGATACCAGATCTTTCTCCCTCCAACATAATAATGGCCGAATATGACATGCAGAACATTGGTCATCGGTTCTCGATCATTGGTCTCTTCAAAGTAGCCTCGATAGTTAGGTCTCAGGTAGGCGCTTTTTCCCCACATCCGGGGATATTGCTCAGGAGGGAGGGGTGGCAGGTCTTCCGGTACGCTGACAATCTCTTTTTCACGCAGAAATTGCATGATCTGTGCCGCAGTTTCTCTCTGCCGCAGAGAATTTTCCTCTTCGCTCGAAGTTAAGGTGAAGTCGGGAAGATCCCGGTTTTTGTGCTCTTCCAACTTTAAAAAGGTTATAGCTCGGGCGTATTCGCTTTGAATCATGGTGTGGAACTCATCCCAGGTGTAGGGAATGAGATGAACATTCTTCATCCACCAGTTATAGTTCTCTTTGCCGACTCCGGCAGGAGCAGTCCACTTGTTCTTGTTAGCCATCAGCCAGTCGCGAAAATCCTCAGTTGCTGAGATTGCCTGCTCGACATGTGGGACCAATTCAGGATGAAACTTAGCAAATTGAACTGCAAATCCTTTG
Source organism: Acidobacteriota bacterium (assembly GCA_030609975.1). Lineage (GTDB taxonomy): Bacteria > Acidobacteriota > Aminicenantia > Aminicenantales > Aminicenantaceae > JAUWSR01. The sequence goes on from JAUWSR010000252.1 coordinate 1,717, forward strand.
AGCAGCTGAATGTCTTTTCCTTTCACGCGGACCGCAATGGTAGCTAGATCACCTGCCACTTCAATAAGATTTATCTTGGCCTGAGCGAAGAGCTTTGGAACTGCAAGAAGTTTCACCTGAAAATCAACAACTCCCTCTTCCGAGAGCGGAAGTTCGGGATTATACAATCCCCAGTTGGATAGACTCCTGGAGTGGTGAACCAGGAGCCGGGGATATATGCCATCGGTGAGATTGTAAAAACCCGGATCTCGGGCCCACGGCTTAAGAATCCTGTGGTCGAAGTCGACTCCGTTCATCTCGGCTTTTACCACATGGTAATCGATCTGCTGAGCGATACACCGGCTGCTGATATCGATCGTCTCCAGGCGTTCCTGAAGCTGCAACAGATCAGTGTATTGTTTCTCCATTGCGAGAGGTGTAAAATCGGGCACTCCTTCGACAACGACAGGTTTTATTATCTCACGAAACTCCGCAAATAAATTAACAAGTTCAGCATAATCATCCTTCGATTTTTTCATGAACTCTTCCTATCTATCGTGAGTTAGGCAGGTTAATCATTTTAAGGCTGGCTGCCGTTTTTTCGACCTCACGCCAGACCCTGAGCAGATTGCCGCTCCAGATCTTTTCGATGTCCGCTTCCGAATAGCCTCGTCGGATAAGCTCCAGAGTAATATTGAAGGTCTCACCGACATCCTTCCATCCCTCTATGCAGTAGGGGCTTTCGTAAAAATCAGAGCTGATACCGACATGGTCGATGCCGATTAGTTTTATGGCATACTCGATCTGATCCACAAAGTCTTTAACATTTGCAGCTGGATATTGTTGATTTATCTTGGCGGCACGCTCCTGGTATGATTTTTTTTTGGCATCCGAGGAGTTGACATAGATCTGGAGAAACTTCATCTCCTCCTGTGGAAACCCCAATTCTTTTCTCAGATGTTCCAGGGATCGTCGCTTTACCGGTGGATCCGGTTTGACATAGTCATTAATTGCGACAAGGTGAATAACTCCGCCGTTTTCCTTAAGGGCCAGAAGTTGATCATCATACAAATTACGGGAGACATCGCACAAGGTCCGGCAGCAGGAATGTGAGGCAATAATCGGTGCTTTGGACAGCTTGACCACATCAAGCATGGACTTTTTTGAAAGATGAGATATGTCGACAATGATTCCAAGGCGATTCATTTCCGCTATAACCTTTTCGCCAAAAACGCTTACACCATTGTGCTCGGACGGTGGACCATCGCCGTTTTGATGTGAATCGCAGAGCTGGTTGTGCCCGTTGTGACAGAGGGTTATGTAGCGGCAGCCAAGGTCATAGAATCTTTTTACATTAGCTAAGTCTTTCCCCAGGGGATAGCCGTTCTCCATGCCGATGATAGCGATTTTATTGCCTTCATTGTAGAGTTTATGCACTTCGGCTGAGTGATACGCAATAGTAATTTTTGTTGAGTATTTTTCTTTTATGGCCGAGTGTATTGCTTGATATTTCTCTACAGCTTGTTTATAGGCCCTTTCAAAATCGTCTTGGCTACGCGGCCCTTGAGCGGTGTAGACGGCGAAGAAGACTGCATCCATGCCGCCCTTTTCCATGTCAGGATAGGAGAAGAGTTTTTCGTGGTGTTTGTTTTGATATAGTTCCGGGGTAATAAAGCTCACTTCGATATCGACGTGAGCATCCAGTGTTAATACACGTTTATGAACGCCTTTAGCTACGGCAAGTTGTCCTTCTTCCGTGTTTCCGCCTAACTTATCTTGCAGAGGATATAATGCCGAAAACAGAAGAATTAACAGACAGCCTAAATATAACAATTTTTTAAACATTCCAGGCCTCCCGAATTCATTATTTAAAATATCTTCGAGAAATGCAATTTGGCTTATAAGTTTCTCAGAACTTCCCATACCTCTTTTTCGTAATTAATAGAGAGAAACACGAGTGTTCAGGCCTGGGGCCTTGAGGAAGAGATATCATGCTAAAAAATTATTTCACAATTGCCTTTAGGAATCTAAAAAAGCAAAAAGCCTATTCCGCCATAACTTTATCGGGTCTCATACTGGGTTTAGGCGTTTTCATCATCTTTGCACTCCTGGTGGAGTTTGTCGCGAATTATGACATGTTCCATGAAAAAGCGGACAGGCTCTATGCGGTCGTACAGGTGCTTCCCGGAGGCGCTGAAGGAGAACAGCATTCCGCCATCACTCCGGCACCATTTTTGCCGGCACTGCTCGATGAGTTTCCGGAGATAGAATCTGGGACGCGTTTCTATCCTGCAGGCAGGAAGATCGTGGAGTATGAGGGCAAGATATTTTACGAAAGCCGTTTGAGGTTTGTCGATCCCAGTTTCCTATCCATGTTTTCTTTCAAGATGACACAGGGTAATGCCGAAACCGCGCTTTCTGATCCTTACTCGATCGTGCTGACCGAAGCGATGGCTTTAAAGTACTTTGGAGATGAGGATCCCATCGGCAAATCCCTGACCCTGGACAATAAAATCGATGTCCGGGTCACCGGTGTCACCGAGGATGTACCGCCGGATTCATCCATCACCTATCGATTCCTGGTATCAATGGAAACAGCCAAGGCCTTATATTCCTGGGAGGACGATTGGAGAGAGAATAGTCAGGCCTCTTTTCTGCTTCTTGCTGAAGGATATGATCCTGCCCAACTGGAAACAAAATTCTCCACCATCATTGATAAATATTTCGCCGATTCTCCGGATTCTCCCCAACGGTTATATCTTCATCCCCTCAAGGATTTTTTCTTGAATTCGCAGGATATCGATGTTTATTGGAGCAGTGGTGGCGCCAATTTTCCGGTGTTGTGGATCATTGCCGCTCTACTTCTGCTTATTGCTTGCTTCAATTATATGAATCTATCGACCGCTCGGCATGTAACCCGAGCACGTGAAGTGGGAATGCGCAAGGTCCTCGGAGCCAACAGATCACACCTGATCAGACAATTCCTGGGAGAATCTTTGCTTATGTCCCTCCTGGCACTGCCGGCAGCGATATTGCTCTATGAGCTGCTCCGGCCTGCCTTTATCGCTTATATCGATAGTTTTGTCGATTTCTCTCTCTGGGACAGCCCCCAGATTTTGATGCTTATCGGAGGAGTTACCATTCTGACCGGGATTTTAGCCGGCAGCTATCCGGCCTTTTATCTTTCTGCCTTTAGGCCGGTCCGAGTTCTTAAAGGCAATCTCCAGTTTGCCAAAAAAGGAGGCCGCTTTCGAAAAACATTGGTGGTGGCTCAATTTGTATTTTCGATCATATTGATCGTCATGACCGTCGTGAGCATAAAACAGACTCAGCATAATCGAAGCGTTGATCTTGGCTTTAATCGGAACAACATCCTCTCGCTGGAGATCGCTGGTGAAGCTCGGGATAATATTGAGAGCCTGAAAAAAACCTTAATCCAGCATAAAGATATTGTAGCGGTCTCTGCTTCTGCCGCGGTTCCTATCGGATGGGATACTCAGCAACTGGTCCTGCCCGAGGGAGTGACTGAGGACGAAAAAATTAATATGAATGTTTATGGCATCGATTATGATTTTATGGAAATGCTCGATCTAAAAATAGTGGAGGGCCGGAGCTTTGCCCGGGAATTTTCAACAACAGATGACTTCATCATCAATGAAAAGGCTGTCCAGAGATTGTTGTGGGAGGATCCTCTCGGGAAGCGCATGAAGATCGGTGAGCAAGAAGGGACTGTCATTGGTGTGGTAAAGGATTTCCATTTTAAAGATATGTATTTTTCCAATATTTTACCCTCTGTTCTCTGTTTGAAGACGGGCGATCTCAACACGATGCTTATAAAATATTCCAGTGCTGAAAGCCTTAACGGAGTTTTGGAATATGTAAAACAACAGTGGA
>JAUWSR010000098.1 GCA_030609975.1 Acidobacteriota bacterium
GGATCTGGGCAAGGATTTGTATATATGCCTAATCGGAACGTATGCTCCGGAGGCAAAGCGCTCGACTCCGACATCTTTCCCCTTGTCGTGAAAAACGATGAAGGTCGTCCCTGCGGCCATTAAGGCGGGTTCAGGCATAAGCGTTAAATACACGGGATCTTCATTCTTTTCACCGCAAATAATCAGCCAGAGGTCGATGCCCTCCCGGCGCATGATCTCGGGAAGGATATTATCCAGTCTCCACTGCAGCCACTTTTCCATGACGTTAGCCCGTTCCTTTATGGGCAAAATGTTCACCATGTCCTGAACATCAGTGACTCCGTATTCCTGGGCGGCAGCCGTTGAAAGACAGATAAACAAAACAAAGCAAAAAACTCCTGAGCGCCTTCTTAGATTCATTGTCATTTTCCTTCTCCCTTCAAAAAGAGCCACAAAGTTCTTTTTCTATGACCCATAAAACACACACAGATTTATACATCACTCATTTTGAAAATATCTCTCCCAGCAATTTGACAGGCAATTCTGTTTGGGGCCTAAACTTATCCGAATCAACGTATTGCAGCAGGCTGTGCAGAAGCTGGCGGGCCTCGGGCTTATCCTGATGGCCCAATAGGTCGATCGCGCACACCAACAGCTTGCCTTTTCCCACCCTGGCTTCAAAAATGAGTCCCAATTTATGATTGCGTTCGAAGTTGTCGATCACCTGGACTATCGGGCGATAATCTGCCGGTGAAGCGTCGAGTATGACCGGTCTGGAGTTTTTGACCAGGTGCCACCACTGCCAGTTGCTGTGGAACTCTGTGGGGAATCGGGCCAACGCCGATGCACTCGGATCACAGAGAATACCCAGGGTGCCGGGTGCAACCTCGATATTTCTTCTTTGGGCGGCTCTTCGGAACATGGGAAAGCACCAAAAATCGGTCTGGAATGAACCTTTGATACTGTGCTTCAGTTTTTTAAGATCAGGCAGCAAAAGAACCCTGCCGCCCTGGGCGAGATCTATTAGCACGGGCGAATCAAGCTCATGGATCATTCTGACTCCCTGAGGCACAGAGGTGTCGACCTCAGGTGGATATACCCAAATATTGTAGTGATTCACGAACGGAGTATCTTTGAGAGAAACTCTGACTGTCAACCTCTGCGGAGCCTCGACTTTGGCCAGGGGAAAACAGAACATGTCGGCAGCAAAGACCTTGCCCTGTTCGATGGTGAGAGCAGCCAGTTCACCCGAGGTTATGATTTGTCCTTTGTCGTCCTCCACAGTCCATACACTCTGTGCACTTTCCAGCGCAGCCGGGCCGTAATGGGCGATCTCGATGCGGCCGAGAAAGGTTTCGTCTGTGGTCCAAGCGTACTTTTTTATTTTCAGCAACGGTACGGTTTCACTGCAGAACTCCCGCCAAGCTTGGGGGGTTATCAATCCCTTTGATTCCATGAACGCATTCAGGATACCGACAGGAGCTGTCCCTTGGCCGGGGAAATCCTGAAGATCAAGCAGCTGAAAACCTCCAAAGCCGGAGGTGCGCAGCGCTGCTTCAATATCTTCACGATAGCAGAGAACCGCAAGGGCACCCGATGCACGGACAAAATCGCTGGCTTGATCCAACATGTGCTTGGCCTCTAATCGATCGCGGAAGATCTCATAATTTCGGGCCCTTAAGACTCCGGTGTACTTGGGAATCTCTGTGAAATCAGGGAAAACCTGGAATTGGCCTGTTTCATGTCCGATGACCGGGACGGGAATGCCTGCGATCGATTCGTTGAAATCGACCAAAGTCGAAGGCGGCCGGTGCTCGATATGGGGTTTGGCGAAATCACCTTGAAAATACGATCCGCGAACCGGATAGCTCAGGCCGGTCTTGGAAGTTATCCAAAAATCATCCCCTGAAGCAAGGGAAAGATTCGAGCCGGGGTAGTTTTCGTTGTTCGTACCCTGGGCATAAAGATGACGTGGGTCAATCCTTTTAAAATGCTCCACCATTGCGAAATAGGCCTGGTTTCGACCGAGTTCATTTCCCAAAGAAAACATCACAAAAGAAGGGTGATTGCCGAAGGCCTTAAAAATCCGTTCCCCCTCAAGGCGGAGATAATCATCATGCTCCGGGAGTCCAAAGTCTCGTTTGTTGGGAAGTTCCGCTTGAAGGTAAATGCCCAATTCATCGGCAGCCTCGAAAGCGGCTGCCGGCGGACACCACGAGTGGAAACGATAGTGGTTGATGCCGTAGGATTTCGCTATACCCAATACCCGCACCCATCCGGCTTTGTCCATGGGCGGATAGCCGGTCAAAGGGAAGATGCAGGCGTCATTTTTTCCCCGCAAAAAAACCGGAGTTCCATTGATAGTGAATTGGTTTCGCTTTGTGGCGAATTCACGCATTCCAAAATTGATCGTTTGGCTGTCTCTGAGCCAATACTTGCCCACATTCGTTTCCAGCGAGACCGTAAGCTGGATCATGGCAGGATCAAACTCGCTCCAAAGAGGAACCGTATCTCCAAAATCGTAAACCACCTCAAAAGCTGCCGAAGAACTCTCGATTCGAACCGGTTGAATTTTTTCTCCAAACTCGATGGGTATCCGCGTGTTCCAACTGGTTGCTCTGACCTTGAGATCAGCCATGCCCAGCCAATTCGTCCGATTTTTAATGACGACCTGCAGCAAGGCTTTTTTTTGAACGATATCAGGATAAGCCTGTATCTCATCCAGCCACAGACCACAAGTGGCGCGAAGTTCGACCCTGCCGATGATGCCGTTCCAGTTCGTCTGTGTCCGTTCATCAACGGCATGAGCAGGTCCCACCGGGGGAAGCTTGGCATTGTCGACCAGAATGGTCAACACGTGGCGGCCGGGAGTCATGGCGCCGGTCAGATCATAGATCTGGGGAGCACTGAGGCTGTCATCGCTGCCACAGTATGTGTCATCGACCCAGACTTGCACATTTTTTGTGCGCTCCAAAAACAGCATTATACGCTTATTTTTCCAGGATTCGGGGATGGTTACCCGACGCTGGTACCATGCAGGGCCCTTCCAATAGAAAACACGGGAGAGGCGGCCATCATGATATTCATCTTTCTTAATTCCTTTGAAATTTTCATCGGTGGTTCCCGGAAGCTTAATCATATCTTCCAGATCATGGGAAAACCATTTTTCAACTACTCCGGAGTTTTTCGGATCCAACCGGAACGCCCAGCTCCCTGCAAGAGATATGGAGTTTTCGTTTGCAGAATCAAAAGCCAACACTGGGGTTAAAGCCGCAAACAATAAAAATAGAGCTAAAATCCTTTGCTTGTGAACCATTTCAACTCTCCTCTCGATCATACTATGTTGGTATAAACAAAAAATCTCATATAAATCCTTGATATTATTTGTATTATGTTAATGACATTTTTTTATGAATTCTTCAGGCTAGAAAAAGCTGCGGAAATCTGAATATTTTGAACCTTCGGGTAACAAGGTGATTCGCTCTCCCCTTTGGGTTTTAAACGATAATTCCTCCCCTCCTAAGACTTGTGCTTTTTCTCCGTTTCTATAGACCTGTATTTCTTTTCCGTCCCAGGGATTCAGAATAAAACAGTCCCTCCCCTTTTCACTTTCGATAGAAACGTATTGAATCAGTCCATTTTTTATGGCACTCGACACCAGAAACGCTCCAAATGTTCTCAGCCGGTAAAAGGAAGCTTTCTGATCGTCGGGGAAGACAGGGAATACTCTGATAAGGCCATCATGACTCTGGAGCATCATCTCGTTAATCATGCCTGGGATCCCGCTGCAGGTTTCTATCCCGCCCCCCTCAGCAAAGATCCAGAGATTAGGATAAGAATATTTTTCAATTTTGTTCTTGGCTTTCTCAAACAAAAAATCCGGATCATATCCCAACCTGGCTGCACCGATCAAGACCGACTGAAAGGAATTTCCACTATCCAGCCAGGTTCTGTCTTCCCATTCATCCATACCGTCATGCATCCTTTTTAAAAGATCAGGATTAGAATTCAATCCGATATTGGGTGCTGGGAACACCAATCCGTGCAGCATGTGCCATTTCAATCCGACAAGGTCAGATGACGAGCCATTTCCTCCTTCACAGGCTCGAAATTGCGTCCTTCCTTCCTCCCTATACACCGGAAATTCACTGAGATTGACGAGGATATGATTCCATTTTTCCTGTTCGCTCTCATCGATGCTCAAATCCCGGCTGATTTCGATCATGGCGTCAAAGAAGACCTTGAGAAAACCCAAGGAATTTATGGGATTGAAATCTCCATATCCCTCTTCCCAGCCTTTTCCCTGCCAGGGACCAACCTCATGGAAGCTGTCATCATAGATCACATATCTTCCATCTTCGAAGGTAAGATAATCCTCCCAAAATTCCGCCACAGCTTTCAAATAGGGATACACTTTTTTGAGGTATCCCCTGTCATAGGTATAGCGGTACCTCAGAATCATATTTATGCTCGCAAAAACAGCATTGCTTTTTTGCCCAAGAAACATTGGCTGCCCAACCAAGCCCTCATACGCCCCGCTGCCAAATTTTTCCTTATAGATTTTATCCATCCCTTCTTTATCAAAAAACCTGGATATCAATCCTTTCGGACCGATGCCCACACTGGCATAGGCACCTTTTTTGCCCAGATATTTTTTGGCATTGTCTCTGAAAATTTCCAGGTGTTCCAATAATGGGGCATCGTAAGAATCGGTAAGCTCCACACGGTTTGAAGAATACAAGGCCCAGAAAGGGGCTTCGTGATTGTAGTTCAGATGAACGTCCCCTGCCCAGGCCGTCCTGTCCATGGTGATCCAGTTCCCGAAAAGACCCGGCGGAAAATTCTCGTTTCTGCTGCAGCAGGCCATGATATAGTGAGACCCATAATAATATTTTTCAAGCAGCTTATCTTCCAGTTCGACGAATGACTTGGCCCAGAAGGTTTGCCACCACTGTTCGTGCTCTGTTATTAGACTCTGGACTTCATCACGATCGATCCTTTTCACTTTTTCCCTGGCATCTGTCTCATAGGAGGAAGATTCATGATTGGTCACGACAGAAGCAATAAGGATCAACGGATCTCCGGGTATGAGGGTGAAGGATTCCTTTTCATGTGCGATACTGGACATGGCTATGACGGCCTCTGTAGGGTACAGCAGTTCGGTCCCATTAAATTTCCTCGCGGCCCAATACACGGAACCATCTCTCCCTTTTTCTGTCAGGGATCCGTATCCGTCCTTCACCCACAGCTCCAGCTTGACGTCAACAGGAGTCTTCTCCACTTCCAATTCCAAAATGATGACGTTGTCAGTAGCAGCCACCCGGGCTTCTAAAGAAATGGTGTTTTCTCCTAAGGAAAATTCCGATTTGATCAGTCCATCGTAAAGGATCTGCTCAACCTGATAGGAAGCTCCTCTTATTTCCGGGATGTGAATATCGATCCCCCCGATCAGACTCGGGCCGCACTGTTTGAAGTCCGGACCCGATTTCCAGAAATCATTTTTTGATATCCAGTATCTCTGTTTTTCTGGTGTTCCACTTACAGTCATGCCGATGTCCCCATTACCGTTGATCGGGCCATCCACAATTTTGAATGAGGGCACATGTTCGGGAGGATGGTCGAAGACGGCTCTATGTGCCGAAACGATCTGTTTTGACCGTTCTATTTCAGGCGCTTCCCAGGCAGGTTGACCGCAGCCGGCTAAGGCATAAACCGCTGCGTTTAAGAAAAAAAAACCACTTAAAAACACACTTTATTTCGCACCATTTCATCGGATCGCTCCCGCATGACCGGCATTATGTATGATCCCTGATAATAAAAGGCTTATGATCGATAATATCAGCATAAAATCTCAATGCTGTTCCCCTATAAATAATCGTTCATCAGAAATCATTCTCAACATTTTGTAGAGTTAAGGCTCTTCATATCAGGAAGGAGGTAGAGCCGGCACCTTTGATTCAAGACGGATCATTCTTGGAATGCTTTTAGAACCCGCTCAGCCGCATTTTTGATGACATTCCGGAAAGAGGGCACTTCCATGGCCTTCTTGAGAAAGGGGATCAGAGTCTGGTCTCCAGTCTTTCCGAGTGATCTCAACGCTTCAGCCTGGGCGTAGTAGCTGTCATCCTGTTGAAATCGTTCCTTAAAAAATCCAACAAGGCTCGGCCTGCCAAGATCTCCCAGGGCAATCAGCGCTGATATCCGTACCTTTGAGCTCTCATCCCGGGATTTCTCCTTGAACAGGTCGATATGGGCCGGGTCCTTCATCTTTCCCAGGATCTCGACCGCACTCCGGCGCACAGCCCAGAATTCATCTGTCCGGGCACTGTCGGCCAAGTTTGCAATAGCATCCGGATCATCTTTGAATCTGAAAAGCTCTGCAGCCGCCCACATCCGACCGATCACATCATCATTTTTCATCTGATAGACGAGTTCTTCCCGGCTCTTCCTGAAGGTCCACTCCTTTACCAGATAATTGCCCTCATCGAACCTGACCATCAGAGGCCTCTCGGCAGTATTGAAGGTGTATTCTTCATCCCTGTCTTCTATCCAGACTTTCTGCGTAACTTTCCCTGTGGAAGTGACGATGGCGATGAGGACGGGAGTCCTGAAGATCGGTATGTCCTTGGAAGTGTCCTGGATCTGTGCGACCTTAAGCCTGACCTTTCCGTCCCTTTCGTTCCAGGTGTATCCGATGTCGAAGATGGGATGCCCGGGTTTGAAGATCCATTGTTCGAAGAACCAATCCAGGTTCTGTCCGGTGACCGTTTTTGCAGTCCTCATGAAGTCATGTGTGTCAACGACGTCGAAAGCGTATTTGTGGAGGAAATGGGAGAGGGTTTTGAAGAACAGCTTATCCCCGACCATGAAGCGCATCATGTGCAGGACGCAGGCACCTTTGCGGTACGAATGGGTGTCGAACAGATCTGCCTGTCTATCGTAGTGATCGATGACGACCGGCCGGAGATATCTGTTATTGGCCTCCCGGAGATAGCCGTTTTTCTTTCCCAACAGATTGACCGCACCCTCATCCTCGCCCAGTTCATACCGGGTATAGAGGTAGTCGGAATAGGTCCCGAAGCCTTCGTTCATCCAGGCATGGGCCCAGGTCCTCAGTGTAATCAGGTCGCCCCACCACTGGTGGGCCAGCTCGTGGGAAACAATGCCGATGCTGGAGTAATCCTGCTCCGCCCGTTCATCAAGCATGATCCTATGTCCCATGGCCGAAGCCGAGGTGCTCTCCGCGCCTCCGCCGAATGGCGTGGACACCTGGTCATATTTCGCCCAAGGGTACTCATAGCCAAAGGTTGTGTTGAAGAACTCGATCATTTTTGGGGTTTTTCCGTAGGTGAGGAGAGCGTACTTCTCATGCTGGGGGTAGACCCAGTAGTTGACTGGGAGTGTCCCGTAGGAATCCTGGACAATGACGTAAGGCGCGGCCGCCATGAATATCAGATAGGTGGAGTGCGGGAGTTCCTGGCTCCAGTGGTAAGTGACCGTGCCAGCGGCCTTGTCTTCTACCACACTCACCAGCCGGCCGTTGGCACAGACCTTGTTGCCACTTTTAACGGTGGCGATGATCTCGTTTGTGACCTTGTCGTTGGGGAAATCGAAGCAGGGGAACCAATGGTGAACACCGTCAGGCCAGGAGTTCGAGGCGACCATAGCAGGTGTCTCCTCGCTCTCTTCATAAAACTGGAGCCCCCTTTCCGGATTCTGCCCTTGATAAGATGCGGTAAATGACAGGATTTCGCCATAGCTGAAGGGTCTCCAGAGGTGGACGATGAGTTTATTGTCGATCTGTTCGAACTTCAACGGCGATCCCCACTGGGAGAGGACAGAGGTCACCGTGAAATCCTCGGCATCAAGGATGCATTTATTGAATCCATCCTTGAGAGGTGATAGGGTGATCACGTTTTCCCCCTGGAAGGACCTGTTTTCGATGTCCAAACTGATCTTTATCCTGTAGTGGATTGCATCATAATCCCGGCTTCGCTCAAACTGTATCGGTTTTTCATAGAAATCGATAAGCTGGGAAAATGAGAGCGGTACAAGGACAAACACCAAAATAAGCACGACACTGGTTCTTTTCACTTCAAGCCTCCATGTGTGGTTTTTTTCCTCCGGCCCGAAAACTATCCTGCCTCTACTTCTCATCATCTAGGAGAGATGTCAATACTGGCCGGATTTTTTCAGAGACTGGATGATCCCGTCCGTTTTCATCAGCGCTTCGATCTCTGCGACCGTACGGGGCAGTCCTTCTGATAGGTTGATGTATCCGTCTTCTGTGATGGCGATGGTATCTTCCAGCCTGATCCCCACTTCCTCTTCAGGATATATGACCTGGATGTCGCAGGCGAAAACGAATCCCGGCTTAAGAGGTTCCTCCCGGGAGAAGGAACCCATCGGATCGTGGGTGGCCATCCCAACCGAATGATTGTACCCGCCGCTCCGCAGCTCACCTCGGACTTGAGGATTGTCAGGATCGATGCCTTGGGATATGAGGTGTTCCCTGACTTTTTGCCCGACAGACTGGAGGGTGATCCCTGGGCGGTAATTGTCTTGGCAGATCTTTCGGACCAGAAAAGCCAACTCGTACAGCTCCCGCTGCCTTGGTGAGAACTTCCCGTTTGCCGGGAAGGCCGTGGAAACATCGATATTATAGTACCCATAGTCAGGCCCGGCATCCAGGATGAGAAAATCGCCGTCCTCAAGCACACGGTCATGTTTATGGTAGTGGCCGTATGCGTGATTTTTGCCCGACATGATGATGGTGTTGAAGGCCAGTCCCTGCGCGCCTTCTTTTTTACAGACATATTCGAACAGTGCGGCCAGATCGTTCTCTGAAATCCCGGTACGGGTGGAGTTTATTACCGCGGCATGTGCCGCAACAGCGATCCGCCCCGCTTCTTTCATGACCTCGATCTCTTTAGGGGATTTGAATTTCCTTAGGTCCCAGACCAACCTGGAGCAATCCCTCAATTCGACAAAGGGAAATTTTTTTTTGAACTGCTTAACGAACTGGAGCTCTCTGGTCAGCCGGCCGTCCCAAATATTCATGGTGATGCCTCTCTGCCAGGCCCGGTAGGTTTCGTTGGTATTGTCGGGGATGAGCTCCCCAGGCCTGTACATCGTGTAGAACACGGGAGAATCCAGGCTCAGGGTGGACAGGAACATCGGAAGCCGCTCGGCCGTTTGAATCCTCTCGATCCCCGTATACTCCTTGGGGTTGCGGATCAGTTCGAGAGGAATGGCCTCGCTGTCGGCCTCTTTTTCGGTGATCGTGAAGAACAGAGTGCTCTCCCTATTCTTCCCGTCGATGACCAGCACGGCATTGGGGATCTCGACTCCGCTGAAATAGACCAGGTCGTTGTTTTGATAGAACTCGCTGCCGTCAGGAGGTATGATGGCGCCGAGAAAAACGGCGGCTCCATCCGGTATTTTGTCCATGAACTTGGCTCGCCGGGCTGCATATTCGCTCTTATCGAACATGCTTTCTCCCAGCAGGACGGTTTGAAACAAGAGAACGGTCGTGCAAAGGCCAATGATCATCCGTAGATGTTTATTCATATTTCACCTCGTCAAAAAAAATTGGGTAATACACACAGGAACAGGTGCTTCCAACTTCTTTCTGCATTTGATTCTGTCAATTCACGTCATTTTTTAAGTTCAGAGGAATCTCCCCAGATCTTTTGAGATTCCCTCTCATCCCGGGCCATCTCCTCCGCCAGGAGTTTCTGAAGCCTGGCCAGGATATCAGGCTGCGAATCCGACAGGTCGGTCGTCTCGTAAGGATCATCGGCGATGTTGAACAGCTGATCCGACCGGTCCTCTCCCGGCATCATTTCCCTGGCCCATTCGGATTCACCCAAGGTGACCAGTTTCCAGTCGTCCTGGCGGAAAGCGTTCATGCCGGCCTCATAGCGGGTGTAAATGATCCTGGATTCGGGCAGGGTGTTTTTATCCGTCACAAGCGGCCCGATATCCCGTCCGTCAAAGGGGATATCCGGGCTGGGACAGCCGGATAGGTGGAGCAGCGTCGGAGTCAGGTCTGTGACGGAGAGTGGCGTGTTGATTTTCTTGGGGGAAAGCCTCTCATCCCAATAGACAAGGGCCGGAACCCTGATTCCCCCTGCCTCCCTGGTCGACTTCTCCCCCCTGAACGGCTTGTTCGTCCCCACAGCATAGGAGATCAGTGGAGGGTTGCCGCCGTAGACCTCCCCCCCCGGGACTTTGGGATAGAAACTGCCGTTATCGGAGAGAAAGGCGATCAGGGTGTTTTCCTTTTCCCCCATCTTTTCGACCGAGGCGATGATTTTACCCATGGCCTCATCCATGTGACTGACCATGGCTGCATAACGGCGGCGGGATTCATCGATCTTTGGATCGTCATCGAATTTGACATCACCATAGGCATCGATCCAGGCCTGGGGAGCACCGATGGGTGTGTGGACGGCGGTGAAAGGGATGTAGGCGAACCAAGGCTCTCCCCTTTTTTGCGTCTCGAGCCAACGAACGGCCTCTTCGGCGATCAGATCTGTGGCGTGGCCACCCTGTTGGTCGAGCCGCTGTCCATTCCTGTGCCAGGTGCGCTCAAGCCGTCCTTTCCTGTAGGTGTGGTCGAAGGGATGACAGGCTCCGGTCATATTCCCGTAGGCGTGGTCGAATCCATATTTGTTAGGGCCGTGCTCGTAGTCGGATCCCAGGTGCCATTTTCCCGACAGGAGGGTCTGGTAGCCGCAGTCCTTCAGCATCGAAGCCAGGGTCGGCGTGCCCAGCGGCATGGTGGGATCGTTGGTCGCGGCATTGACACCGAACCGGCTTGAATACCTCCCCGTTAAGAGAGACAGACGCGTCGGGGAGCATTGGGGACAGACATAGAACTGATCCAATTCGACGCCGAATCGGGCCAAGCGGTCGATGTTGGGAGTTCTGCAAACGGAACCGTGGAATCCTACGTCTCCCCACCCCAGGTCGTCGGCCACAAAAAGAAGAATGTTCGGCTTAGCGGGGCCGCTGCTGCCGCCGGAGCATGAGACCTTCGATCCCATCAGTCCAGAAACCGCAGCCACTGTGGTTAACTGAAGAAAAGATCGTCTGTGCAAGGTTCAGGCTCCCGCTAGGCCGGAAGCGCCTCTTCGCATCAGCATGTGTGTGCCTCCACTGCCTCTATATATCACAAAATGAGCCACAAATGTCCTTTTTTTATCTCCTCTTTCTCCTTAC
>JAUWSR010000199.1 GCA_030609975.1 Acidobacteriota bacterium
CCATTTCCAGGACAAAAGGCTTCATATGCTGCACACATTTCCTAGCCACGCTTTCACCTGATTCCCTATGACCAAAAAAGAAAACCTTTTTGATAGAGGGGTGTTCGATCAACCATTCTCCAGTGCTCGGACCTCCCACTAAGATCGAAACAGCTCCGGCTTCTAGAAGTCTGGACTCTTTTAATACCTCCTCGATCACAGCAGGTACGAGTGTGGATTTTTCAGAGGGCTTGAGCACCACAGAATTTCCGGGGAGAATGGCATAGATGAGGGTCATCATGCCCAATGAAAAAGGGAAATTCTGAGGCGAGAAGACAGCCACAGGCCCAATTGGCTCAAAATATAGACAGCTCTTTTTTCGCAAGAAACCCGGTCGCCTGTAAGGAAGTTTTCGCTGAGCAAGCCATTTCGGATACTGCTTCTCGCAGTATTTGGCCATCTCCAGGACAGCCAGAACCTCCTGTGAAAGAGATTCGATAAAAGGACGCCCGGTTTCTTCCGATATGGCCTCGGCAATTTTGCAGGCATTCTTTGAGACGGCTTTCCGGAGCCTTTTTACCATTTTTATGCGGCTCTTTAGGCTGAGCACGCTCCAATCCCTGAATCCATGCTCGATCCGGGATACAGAATTTCTGGCTTCTTCAAGAAATGTCTCATGTTGAATTTCCATCCTCATATTCCTTTTCTGCAAACATTCATGTTTTTCTAGGTTCATAACAAATCCCTTTGGTACAGATCCTCAAACGTTTCCCTCCGGCGTATAAGACCAGAGCCTGTGCCATTGATCATAAAGATAGCCGGACGCGGACCGGCAAAATTGTTGTTCATCGGAACAAAATAGGCGCCCGCATTTAACAGAACCAGCCTGTCCCTGGCATGAACCGGGCTGAGAGGAAGAGATGTGCTGAGTTTGTCCAGGGATGTGGGTAGATTCCCAAAGATCGTGTAATTCACCTGTTGTTTATCTTGAAGTTTAAGGGGGATGATCTTGTGATATTCTGTCAGCAGCAAGGGAGAAAGACTCATGGCGCCGCCGTCACAGATCAGAAATCTCTGACCATTGTTGCGCTCTATAGCATCAATGACCGACAAAATGAGGACCTGAGAAGATCCTGAGAGAATCCTGCCGGGTTCCACCAGGACCTCTTCAATCGTATTTCCCGACCGCTCGAGCCGGTCCAGAAGCTGACTCAGACTCTCAGCTACTTCACTTAACAGATTGGATTTTTGGTCAAATTGCAGATCAATGTGTTTCTTCAAAATGGCCGACTTTGCCATTTGAGAAGCCGTCAACAACGGAGCCGCAGCCACTCCAAATCCCCCACCGATATCGATCATCCGGCTTTTCAATCCCCTTCGAGCAGCCTTTTTGACAAGATCCTCCAGGATAAAAAAGGCCTTTTTATAGGGACGGCTGTCCCTTATTCCGGAGCCGAGATGCATGTGGAATCCCACAAATTCCAGCATTTTGGAACGACCGATAGCATCAAGAGCTTCCCAGAGATCGGGGGAATCGGGGAGAAAACCATAGGGAGAGTCTTTGGCACTGCTGCTCAGCGTAGGTTTCATTTTTACAAATGAGAAACCCGGACACACGCGAAGCCCGATGTTCAACGGATGAGAAAGCGTTTCGGCTAAAGCATTCACCTTAGCGAGCTCTCCTGGAGATTCGACGGTGATCATCTTCACCTGGGTATTCTTTATCTTCTCGAGAAATTCTTCCGTTTTCGCAGGTCCGTTGACAACAATATCCTTCCCTTTGAATCCAAGGAGCCTGGAAAGCTCCAACTCATGCGCAAAGACGACCTCCACGCCTAATCCCTCCTGTTTCAGGATCTTTAAAAAACCCGGGACTGGGTTTGTTTTAACCGAATAGTGGATCTTTATAGGCAATCCCCGCACCTTAAACTCGGCCAAAAAATCCCTGACCGATTTTTGCACCGCCTTGCTGCTCAGGATATAAAGAGGAGTCCCGAACTCATCCGCCAGGCGGGAGAGGGGCCAATCCTGGCAACACAATTCACCGTTTTTGTACTCCAGCTTCATGCTAATCTCCTCGTTGTTGTCTCTGAGTTATTCCCAGTTTCCCCCAGGCTCCGATCTCATAGCGGTGATAGCTGAACACGAATGCGGTCACCAGTCCCATACCGATGGCCAGCCATATGTGCAGCTGATTAAATACTTTACCCAAAGAAACTTGAAAAAGCTGAGCATGAAAACCGGTCTGGGAAGCAGGAAGAATCCAACCGAGCTGAATGATGCCGAATAAGATTATACCCAGGCAGATAATTTGAGCTGGAGAGAAAATTCCAGCGATCATTTTTTTCTGGTAACGAAACCATTCTTCGTAAAATCGGAGGATCCCGTACAGGACGAAGATCAGCGCAGTCGGAAAGCCAACCCTGATGGGTGTCGTGCTCCATAGAATAAATACGACAGTAAAAATGAACAGACCACAGAGGGAGGAGTACAACTGGGTTGGGTAGAGTGTTTTGGTCTTAACCAAGCCCTCGCGAACCGCCTTCAATCGGGGATGGGTGTAACGGATATGAATGGCTGACCGAGTCCCCTTCCCATAGCAGCATCCATAGAAAAGACACCCGATGCGGCCAAAAAAGTGACTGATCATCAAGCCCATGAAGGCCGCATCGAACCAATAGTAGAGTGACTTTTGAATGAGCATATAGAAAAGACCGCTGGAAATAATCGTGGCCAACAACGCCCCCCAGGAAACAAAGCCCACGCGATGCCAGGCTCTTTTCAATGATGTCTGCTCCAGATTCATGAGCACCAGCATGGACACGATTCGACTGCCGGCGAGCGAAGCCACTGTAAGAACGAACATCAGGTAAGCTGTTGCTGAGGCAGAAAAATTATCAGCCGCGAAGGCTATGTTCAAGACAATCAATCCCACAAGAATTCCAAATCCAACCCAAAGGCCATATCCAAGAAATAGGAGATGAGAGCGATATTGCAGGATAAAAGGCCTATTCACGACCTGGGAAATCTGGCTAAGAAATCGGCTTAAAGCCTGAAAGAGGGCGTCGCGCTGTGGAAAGTCCCAGAGCAGGGGGATGTTTTTTCTATACATAAGGTAATTTTCATCGAATCTCTTTTCTAAGATGGGTTCTTCCACTCGCAGCGCATACACAACAAAAAACAGTGTAAAGAGCGGCCAACTCAAGACCGTGCTCCAAAAGGAATGTAGGACCAAACCGCCTCCCAGAAAGCTCAGAGAAGCTCCTAAGTAGACAGGATGCCGGGACAATTGATAAAGTCCCACTGTGACCAGAGTGGTCGGTGGAACATGCGAAGCAGGTAAGCCTCGGCCAAACTTCCCCAGATCGGATATGGCCATGGCCAAGATGCCGCCGCCCAGCCCGAGAAGGATAACTCCGCAAGCATCAAGGGCAAAAAGACTGTGGGAAAAGGGATTGACGGTTTTATCCAATAGATATCCAAGGAGATAGAAAAGGCAGGGAACAGCCAGAGCAAAAATGGTGACGTAGAGGCTAACTTCGAAGGCCTTCTTTACAACCAATACACTGTCATGCTTTATGGCTTTTTCCATGATAAACTCCTTTGATTTTGATCTGGAGGGCCATGAAGAGAGCGGAGAAAAGAACGGAAACGTAGACAAAGCTCATAAGCAGAGCCCATAGGTTTGTTTTACCCGTGAAAGCAGAGGAGAATATAAACTGACACGGGAAAAAAGCCGGCAGCCAGCGTATGAAGGCTGTATTTTGGGCCGTGGAATAAAAAACCGGATTTTGCAGCCAACCTGCATCGATGTTGGCCAGGAGAGCCACAAATAGGATCGCAACCATAAAATCTTTGCTCAATAGACCCACGATCCCCCCATAGGCCCCATAGATCAGCCCTAACAGGATAAAACCGGTGAGAACCCCGGCTATGTTTTCAAAAGGCATCATCCCTCGCATGACCAGGGTGATAAAGATCGCCATGGCAGCAACCAGAGTGAAAAAACAGCTGAAACGGGCGGCCACAAAGGTGAAAGCGGAAAGCCTCATAGAGATACAGTAGCGGTAATATTCAAAATCCTGCTGAAAGAGCAGAATGGCATAGTAAGACATAAGAAACCCGCCGATGGCCCCGGACATAAAAACAAGTGAGATCTCTCTCTGATTCAGGAGAAGCTCATTGATCGTTTGAAAAAAGTAGAGTTTTACAGGAAGAGGATTCTCTCCCGATGTCCACTCGACTACAGCCAGGAAACATGTCGGGATGACAAAAAGCAGCAGGAGCCCGAGTTTGTTCCGTAGCAGTTCCAAGGCTGTAAGCCTGTAGAGCAAAAAAAACACCGATGTTTTACCCTTTAGTTTTCTCAAGGCGTCCTTCTCTCAATTCAAAGATTCGGTCAAACTTCTCTCGATCATAGATGAGGTGGGAGATCATCAATATGGCTGCTCCCCTGGATCTAAGGTCTTTTATGATCTCCCAGAAGGCAAGATACATCCTCCAGTCAAAGCCATCGTAGGGCTCATCCAAGATGATCAACTGGGGGGAATGATAGATGGAAGTCAGAAATTTCACTTTTTGATAGGTCCCGCTGCTCAAGTCACTGATGCCGGTTTCAAGAAAGGGCCGAAGCTGCAGGCGGTCGATGTTCGCCTCGACAAAACCAGGATCGAGAGAGTTGTATTGGGCATATATGGCTTCCATGAGCTTGAAGTGCTCATAAACCCGATAACGTCGATTGAGAATATTGGCTTGGGGACAGTAACCCAAAGCACCCTTAAGATTGATATTGCCGGAATCTGCCTTAGAGAATCCCAATATACAACGGACAAAGGTGGTTTTCCCTGAGCCGTTTTCGCCGACCAGCCCCACAAAATCACCTTTTTGGAGTTCAAGCGAGCAGCCCCTCAGGACCTGAAGACGGCCATAGGATTTATGCAGGTTAAAACAAACGAGACGCAGGCTGTTATCCATGATATTTCACCTCTTCCATTATTCCGTGGTAGGTCAAATCACGAAACCGCGAGATCATTGGATATTTCTCATCTTGCCCCGAAGAGCTCATCATCCGACGAATGCCTTTGGGCAGAATTCGTAATGTTCTGCCTTTCTCTAAAACCCCCTGAGATTCAAGCACTCGTGTTACGTGACCTTCAAAGTCGGGTGGCTTGTCCGGCGAGTCTATGGCCCACACCATACTTTGTGCTTCCCCCATATCGTTGCGTTTAAGGGAGACGGATGCTTCTTGAGCTCCTATTTGCGGATCAAGATAGAGCGAGATCTTTTCCCCTTCGGTTTGCAGGGATAAAAAGACGCTCCAAGAAGCCGGGCTGTGCATCCGTCCCCAATAAAGGCTCTGAAACGGCAGTTTCCAGAAGGGAATGGTCATTCTCACAAAATCGATATATCCAGTTCCTATAAGTTCAGTGGTTTTCTTGCCATTGCGAAAATGCAGCTTAACCTCAGCCAGGGGAGTCCATACTTTCCAATCCGCCCAGCCCTGCTCATTCTGAAAGAGGGGCTTCCTCAAGCGTTTCAGCGGCGGTGAGAGAAACCTCCAATCTCCCTGGAGCTCTGTTTTTCCATGGTTAATGTGGAGGCACGCTGCACGGATGCTTGAGGACAGTTTGGCCTTGGACAGATGGAGGTCATGCAGAGATAGGCGTTTTATCCTTGAAAACTTGAAGTTCTGCACGGATTGGGTTGAATCAAAATGATTGATCCCGGAAAATCCGAATTTAAATCGTCCGATGGTTAGACGCATTATGTAATAAAAGCCGGTCACATCTTCGGATGTGAAATCCAGATACCATTTCTCGAGTTTGACTTTCATCTGCCTTTGCTCCTTTCTCTATCAGTAATATGAAAGAAAAAGGCATCAAAGTAGTCAGGGATTTGTCAAAAGTTTGTTAAGAATTTGTTATTAAATAGCTCCGACTTATGCAAATACTTGTTTTTATGCAATCTTTTACATAAGTCGGAGCACATAAAGGCTTGACTTCCATGAACCCATCGAATTATAAATATCTTAAGGTCCACCAGGAAGACAACACAAAGCAAATGCCTATAACCGGTAAGACATTTCTCCATTACCGCATCCTGGAGAAGATCGGCGAAGGCGGCATGGGGGCAGTTTATAAGGCAGAAGATGCACATCTTGACCGCCTCGTGGCCGTTAAGGTCCTGCCACACGACAAGCTGTCAGACCCGGAGCGAAAACAGCGGTTTGTGCAGGAAGCCAAGGCCGCTTCATCTCTGAACCATCCCAACATCATCGTCGTGCATGACATCACCTCCGACCAGGGCCTTGATTTTATGGTCATGGAACATGTGGAGGGGAAAACCCTTGACCAGTTGATCGGCCGCAAGGGATTGAAGCTCAATGACGCGTTAGGCTACGCTGTTCAGATCGCCGACGGCTTAGCCAAAGCACATGCCGCCAGAATCGTCCACCGCGATCTCAAACCCACCAACATCATGGTCACTGATGAAGGCCGCGTGAAGATCCTTGACTTCGGGCTGGCCAAGCTGCTCGAAGACGTTAAAGCCGAAAGTTTAGGCCCAACAGTAACCATGGGACAGCCGGAAAAACCCCAACCCGAAGTGGGATTCATCATGGGGACTGTGTCCTATATGTCACCGGAGCTGGCTGAGGGCAAAAAAATCGACGCCCGTTCCGATATTTTTTCCTTCGGCTCTGTTCTCTACGAGATGATCACAGGCCAAAAAGCCTTCCAACAAGAAACACGAGTATCTACTCTGGCAGCCATCCTCAAGGAAGAGCCGAAGCCGGCTGTCCAGATCGACGAAGCGCTTCCAGCGGAAATCCTAAAGGTTCTTGAACGCTGTCTACGCAAAGATCCCCAGCGGCGGTGGCAGAACATGTCCGACCTCAAAATCGTTATTCAAGACCTGAAGGAGGATTCGGAATCCGGGAAACTCCGTGCCCTTCAGGTAGCAGCCAGTCGGCGCAGAATACATCCCCTGATCTGGCCAGGCCTGGGAGCGGCAGTCATCACAGCAGCCGTTCTTCTCTGGATCTTCTTACCTAAAGCTGCGGGCCCAACGGAGTTCGAGATCACTCGGCTTACCTTCGACTCAGGCATGACCTGGTCTCCGGCCGTCTCCCCGGACGGAACTATGTTTGCTTGCGCCTCGGACAGAGGCAGCGACGGCAACATAGATCTCTGGGTCCAGCAGTTCGCAGGCGGTCCTCCGCTTCGACTGACAACCCATCCCGCCCAGGA
>JAUWSR010000250.1 GCA_030609975.1 Acidobacteriota bacterium
GGGATCCCAATGACACCCGTAGCTTCAAAGGAACTAAGGAGGAGGGCAAAGAAGAACTGCTCCGCCTCAATGCTCGTCTGGAGGAACTGCAGGAGATGCTCTACGCTGAGCACAAACACAAGGTCCTAATCGTCCTCCAGGCTATGGATGCGGGTGGAAAAGACGGCACCATCCGGCATGTGTTTGAAGGAGTTAATCCTCAAGGCGTGAAGGTCAGCAGTTTCAAGGTCCCTACGTCTAAGGAACTGGATCATGACTATCTCTGGCGGATACATAAGCACACACCCGGCAAGGGCGAGATCGTCATATTCAACCGGAGCCATTATGAAGACGTATTGGTGGTCCGGGTTCATGAGTTTTCTCCAAAATCCGTTTGGCGCCGGCGTTACAAACACATCCGGGATTTCGAACGGATCCTGGCCGAAGAAGGAACCACCATCCTCAAATTCTTTCTGCATATCAATCGCGAGGAGCAGAAAGAACGATTTCGTGCGCGCCTCGAAACTCCCCACAAACAGTGGAAATTCAGCAAAGGCGACCTGGAAGAACGCAAGCTCTGGGACAACTACATGTCGGCTTTCCAGGATGCCCTGAGTAAAACCAGCGCGGACTGGGCCCCCTGGTACATTGTTCCCGCAAATCGGAAATGGTACCGAAACCTGGTCATCAGCCGCATCATTATCGAAAAACTGGAAAGTTTAAATATGCAATATCCCCAACCAGAAGAAAATCTCGACAGTGTGGTCATCGATTGAAGCCTTCTCAGAAATCAGTTGCAAAAATGCCGTAAAAATTTTATGGTTTTCCTTCGAGCTAAAAAGTGCAACTCTCAAGGAGACCACCATGTTTAAGCTTCTTTCATTCAGACACATCCGTATCGCTGCGATTCTGACGTTTTTACTTTTTATAACGGCAGCAGGACTTTTATCACAGACAGAAACAGATGAATATGTTAAAAGCTTCACCTGGAGGGAGATCGGACCGGCCAATCCCGGAGGCCGCATCACCGATGTCGAAGGTGTAAACAGCAATCCCAAGATCGTGTATGTAGGCGCAGCCACCGGAGGATTGTGGAAAACCACCAATGCCGGCACGACCTGGGAACCGATCTTCGATGACCAGCCTAACGGCTCGATCGGAGACATCGGCCTCTCCCAGTCAAATCCTGATATCCTCTATGTAGGCACCGGAGAACCCAACAACCGCAACAGTTCCCCTTGGGGAAGCGGTGTTTTCAAGTCTATTGACGGAGGCCGGAGTTGGGAGTTTGTAGGCTTGAAAGAAACCCGCCATATCGGCCGCGTGATCGTTCATCCCACCAATCCGGATATCGTGTACGTCGCAGCCTTAGGGCACCTTTGGGGTGTGAATGAGGAGCGCGGCGTATTCAAGACCATAGACGGAGGTCAAACCTGGGAAAAAGTCCTCTATCTCGATGAGCGAACCGGCGCTACAGACTTGACCATGGATGCAGAGGACAGCGATATTCTGTATGCCGCCGCCCATGAACGGCTGAGAGACCGTTTTGACGCAGGAGACCCCGTTGACCAGTGGGGCCCCAAGGCCGGGATCTATGTCACCAAAGACGGTGGAAAAACCTGGGATCGATCTACGAAGGGTCTTCCCACTGAGGAAATGGGGCGGATCGGCTTGAGCGCATCTCCTAATCTGCCGGGCACAGTTTATGCGATGGTCAGCACACAAAAGACCGGCAGAAGGTCAAGACGAACGAAAGATGAGGAAGAGGAACAGAAGATCGATGTCAATCTGGGCGGTGTATTTCGAAGCACGGATTATGGCGAAACCTGGGAACACAAGAACACCTTCAACAACCGGCCTTCCTACTACAGCCAGATCCGTGTCGATCCCAACGATGCCGAGATCATCTGGATGTGCGGTTCGCCTTTAGGATATTCCTCAGACGGTGGGACAACGGTCGTACAGGGCACCGCAGTTCAAGGCCGCACCCATATCGACTATCACGCCATCTGGATCGATCCCAATGACTCTGAACACGTCATCGTAGGTGGCGATGGCGGGATCAACATCACCTATGACAGCGGCAAAAAATGGGAGATGGTACGAGAGATCGGCCTCGCTCAGCTTTATGCGATCGCAGCCGATATGCGCAAGCCTTATTATGTATACGGAGGACTCCAGGACAATGGCAACTGGGGTGGACCCAGCCGCTCACGTCGGAATTCGGGGATAGTGAACAGCGATTGGTTTCCCCTCAGCAATGCGGACGGCTTTGTCTGTCAGGTCGACCCGTCAGACTTTAATATCGTGTATTATGAGACGCAGGGCGGCAACATCACCCGCTTGGACCTGCGAACCTTCACTCAGAAATACATAAAGCCACAGGCACCCAAGGCCAAACCGGGAGAAAAAAGAAAACGGCTGCGCTATGATTGGAATTCACCCTTTATCATCTCGCCTCACAATCCCCACACACTCTATTTTGGAGCCAACCATCTGTTTAAAACTGTAAATCGTGGTGACCAGTGGCGGATGATCAGTCCCGATCTCACAGCGGATCCCGAATCCCGTTACAGCGCCATCGTATCCGTCGACGAATCACCGCTTACACCTGGAACGATTTGGGCGGGAACCAGCGACGGCAACGTTCAGTTGACAAGAAACGACGGCGCGACTTGGAAACTGTTGAATGACACCATGGCCGAGGCACCAAAGAAATATTGGGTCAAGCGAGTGGAGGCCTCAAATCATGTCGAAGGCAGAGCTTATGTCGCTTTCGACGGCCATCGCTACAACGACTTCGCCCCCTACATCTTCGTCACCGAAAATTTTGGAACAACCTGGGAAAAGATCACAACCGGGCTTCCTGAAGGTTCGGTGTATGTCGTACGGGAGGATTACAAGAATCCGGATCTACTCTTTGCCGGCACCGAATTCGCCGTTTACGTTTCGCTTGATAGGGGCCAAAGTTGGGTTCGCTTTATGAACGGCCTGCCCACAGTACCGGTCCATGACCTGCTCATCCACCCCCGCGATAACGATCTCATCGCAGGCACCCACGGCCGGGGTGCCTGGATCGTGAACAATCTCACCCCCCTGCAGCAGCTGACTCCGGAAGTCAGAGAAAAAGATGTGTTTCTCTTCGAAGTCCGGCCCGAAGTACAGTGGGCCAGGACCTATGAGTGGTCCTGGGTGCCTGACAAGCGCTTTTTCAAGTCCAATCCCCCACCAGGTTCCACGCTCGCCTACTATCTAAAAAGCGAGCTGTCCGACAAAGTGAAGATCGAGATCCTGAATATTCGGGGCGAGGTGGTCAGACACTTGGAAGGTGGAATGGAAGCGGGCTTTCATACTATCCTTTGGGATTTCCGGAAAGATCCTCCTCCTCAGAAGAAAAGCGCTTCAGGACAGCCACGTTACAGACGTCGCTCGCCCATGCTCCCTGCCGGGGATTATCAGGTCAGACTCACAGCCGGAGAAACCGTGCTCACCACCTGGCTCAAGATCGAAAAAGACAATCCCTCTTATATGGGAAGATAGCTACGAATCCCTTACGCTTGGAGGATTTTGACATGAAAAAACAAAGATTTTCTCTTCTGCTTGCTTTAATCATCTTAACGATTTTGGCCCTGTCGTGGCCGATTCAGGCACAAACAGCGGAAGAGAGCACCACCATCGATCCCACCTTGTACAGCGGATTGAAGTACCGCAATGTCGGCCCATCTCGTGGGGGGCGAGTGACCACGGTGGCCGGGATTTCCTCAAAACCTGGCACCTTTTACATGGGTGCGGCCGGCGGTGGTGTCTGGAAAACCACCGATTATGGAACCAGCTGGAGGAACGTGTCGGACGGATTTTTTGAAACGGCCTCCATCGGAGCAATCCGTGTCGCCCCTTCAAACTCCGATATTGTCTATGTAGGAACCGGATCAGATGGGATCCGCAGCAACGTGATCACGGGACGGGGAGTTTACAAGTCAGTCAATGCCGGCAGAACCTGGGAATTCTTAGGGCTTCGAGCTGTGGGACAAATAGGGGCCGTCGAGATCCATCCGGAAAATCCGGATGTGGTCTTGGTTGCAGCCATGGGACAGGCATTCGGTCCCAATCCTGAACGTGGCGTATACCGGACTCTGGATGGCGGCAAGACATGGGATTTGGTCCTGTTTGTCTCCGAAAAAACGGGGGCGGTCGATTTGGAATTCGCCCCAGATGATCCGCAGACAATATACGCCTCTTTGTGGTTGGCCGAGCGCAAACCCTGGACCATCATCAGTGGCGGACAGGAAGGGGGTTTTTACAAATCGATTGATGGTGGCACAACCTGGAAACAGATCACTCAGGGGCTTCCCGCTGGAATTAGGGGCAAGAGCGATCTGGCGGTTTCCCCGGCTGATCCCAACCGTCTGGATGTGTTAATGGAAGCTCCGGAAGGCGAGGGCGGACTCTATCGTTCGGATGATAAGGGAGAAAGCTTCCAGCTCATCTCCACCTATGCACCTTTGCTCGACCGGCCCTTTTATTACTGCAACCTGGATGCCGATCCCACCAACGCAGATATCCTCTATGCCAACACTCAGAGTTTTCTCAAATCCACCGATGCCGGAAAAAACTGGCGGAGGGCGTCGACTCCGCATGGCGACAATCATGACATGTGGATCAATCCCAACGATCCCAGCCTTTTCATCCAAGCCAATGACGGCGGCGCAAATGTAACCCGCGATGGAGGCCGGACCTGGTCCACACAGTACAACCAGCCCACGGCCGAACTCTACCAGGTAGCGGTCGACGATCAGTTTCCTTATTGGGTTTACGCCGGTCAGCAGGATAACTCGACCATCATGGTCCCGAGCCTGCCGCCCTACTCTCCGGCTGTCGGTCCCACCGGATTCTGGCAGGCCATCGGCGGCTGCGAAACCGGGCCGGCTGTCCCTAAGCCGGGCAATCACAACATCGTCTATGCCAACTGTAAAGGACGTTTCGGCCGCTACAATAAACTCACCGGACAGGAGAAACAGTACTATGTAGGTGCAGCCAACCTGTACAGCCACAATCCCAAAGACCTTAAATATCGTTTTCAACGAGTCTCCCCCATCCATGTCTCTCCGCATGACCCGGACGTGGTCTATCACGCCTCCCAATATTTGCACCGAACTACTGATGAGGGAGTCACCTGGGAGACGATCTCGCCTGATCTGACAGCCAACGAGTCGGATAAACAGGTGATCTCCGGAAGTCCGATCACGCGTGATATCACCGGTGAAGAATATTACAGCACGATCTATGCTGTGCAGGAATCGATCCTGGAAAAGGGCCTGATCTGGGTAGGCGCCAATGACGGACCGGTTCACGTCACCCGTGACAACGGCAAGAACTGGGCTAAGGTCACACCTCCGGACCTGCCTCCCGGCGGACGCGTCCAGACCATCGAACCTTCACCCCACCGACCCAATAAGGCCTACTTCGCAACCTACCGCTACCTGCTGGGGGATTGGGAGCCTTACATCTACCGCACGGAAGACTATGGTAAAACCTGGACGAGGCTCACAACCGGGCAAAATGGTATCCCCTCAGATTCTCCTACCCGAGTCATTCGGGAAGATCCAAACCGGGAGGGGCTGCTGTATGCCGGTACGGAATTCGGGATGTATATCTCATTCGATGACGGCTCCCAC
>JAUWSR010000161.1 GCA_030609975.1 Acidobacteriota bacterium
CAAAGGCTGCGATCATTATTGAAGATCCGCCCCTCATTTCAGACTCTTGCATCGCCTTCATGGCCCCAAGAAATACCAGGTTATTCACACAGAAGACGGCGTCTATATCGATATTTTTCTGGAGCACCTCTTTCATCATCTCTTCGCCATCACTGGTGCCATAACCCTTGAATAAAATGATATTCTCATCAATTTCCACTGAGTGCTTTTTCAGTGCTTTCTTGAATCCCTGAAACCTGACCGTGTTGATGTATGTCTCCGGGCTTCCGCCGAGGAAAGCGATCCGTCGGTATCCCAAGCCGATCAAATCCTCTGTAACCGTCTGCGACGCCCTCGTGTTGTCACTGGTAACCCAAGCTAGCTCTGTGTGAGAAAAAATGCGATCCATCAACACAACAGGGATATCCGTGCTCAGGTTCTCCAAATACTCCCATTCTTCCGCTTGGATCGGAACCAGGATAATGCCGTCCACTTGCCGGTCAACGAGAATATTTAAGTAGAACTCCTCATTTTTCTCGTCTTCTCCGGTATTGCACAGTATCATGCTGTAGCCGTGTTTTCTGAGTTGTTTTTCTATCTTGGAAGCCAGATCACCAAAAAATGGATTCTGTATATCCGATACCATCAATCCTATGGTATTCGTTTTTTTGAGTCTCAGGCTCTGAGCTAAAAGATTGGGACGATAGTTCAAACTCTTAGCAGCATCCGAAATGGCCTTACATGTCTCCTCCGAAATTCTATACTCTTTTGCTTTTCCGCTTATGACTCTGGAAATTGTCGAAAAGGAAAATCCCGTCAATTCGTGAATCTTTTTTAAGCTCATAAATATATATCCCCTCGTGTAATAATTGTTGCACAAACGTTTGGCTCAATCAATTGTTCTATGATATACTTTTACCTACAAAGTGAATCTTGTCAAGCCATTTTCAGAAACCATGCAGTCAGAATCCAACTTGACAATGTCTATGAGAATCATTATTAAGACACGATAACATGTTGCTTAAGATGAGGAGCATCTGCAAATCTTTTGTGGGTGTTCATGTGCTCAAGGACGTTGACTTTGACCTGATGGCAGGCGAGGTCCATGTTTTGGCCGGTGAAAATGGGGCGGGAAAGACCACTCTCATAAAGATCCTGGCTGGCATTCACACCGATTATCAAGGAGAAATACAGCTGAATGACAGTCCCGTCAAATTTAGATCCGCCGCAGATGCAGCACGGAAAGGAGGTGGACAAGGAAATAACTCTGGCATCACGAGTTTTTACACAAAAAAATATCGAAGCTGGTGGGGACTGGATCAAATGATCACCCACGTTTAGCATTAGTGAACAAATAATAAGCACTAGGAGTTATCATATGCAAAAAACAGTTGATATTTTCCTTCCACTCGATAGCAGAGACGAACCGAATGCGGAAGTGTGGCCCGTGACTCAACAGCAGCTTTCACATCTTATTCAAGTTATCAAGGACTCTGGTTGGGCGCCGAGCATCCTGAATCCAGACAAGCCGGTTTCAAGTGTGGCCGAAGGAATAGAAGTCATCCGACGAGCCCAGGCTGACAGATTTATCAACTTCATGGGGGGTTGGGCCTATCCGGATTTTTCCGTAAGTCCGATGTGGCAGCTTCCCAGACAGACTCCCAAGCTTATGCTTGGAAGCTCTATCTCAGATTATCCCGGAGCAGTGGCATTACTGGCAGCGGTTGCTGGAACCGAACATGTCGGGATCAAAACCGATCGGTTATTTGTGGAAGATTTCAGCGATCACGATATATACCGGGACGCTCTTGTTTCGTTCCTTGAAAATGGCGAATATTCCCCAACGTTCCCAGAACCGATTGAAATCGACATAAATGAAACTCATCGCAATACTGCCCAACGTGTTATGGCAGAACTATCAGGCTCCATCTATGGTGCCATTGGGCCCCGGTCCATGCAGATGTGGAACAAGATATCGGACGCTGATTTTCTGAGCCATTTCGGCATCGTACGTGAAGGCTTTGACGGATTACGGCTATTAAAAATGACGGAAAAAATTCCCACTGAAAAAGCGGAAGCCGCCATGAATTTTCTCCAGGAAAAAGGGATGGAACTCCGTTTGGGGGATGATCCGAAGAAGGATCTGACCAAAGAGATGGTCCTGTTCCAAATGAAAGTTTACTTTGCGCTGCTGGAGCTGAAACAGCAGTTCAAGTTGGATTTTTTAGGCGTCCAGGATCAGCTTGATTGGATCGAACACTATCCGGCCACTGATCTCGCTATCGGCCTCATGAACAATCGACTGCGTCCCCAGGGGGATGGTGAAACCATCGTGGCTGCCACAGAAGCGGATGACGGAGCGGCCTTGACCATGCAGCTGCTAAAGCTGCTCAGCGGAGGGGAGCCGGTAGGATTTAACGATCTCAGATATTGGGATGCTGAACAGAGACTCTACTGGTTTGTCAACTCGGGCGCCCTGGCGCCCTATTTTGCCCACGGGGATCATGGATCCCTGCAAGGTTCATGGTCGGAACGGCAAACCTATATGTATTTTACACTGGGAGGCGGCACGAGTTCTGTCGTAGTAAGAGTTCCCGGCGTAGTGACATGGGCCCGTTTTTCTTATAAAGATCATCAGCTTTATCTCTGCGCCGGCCGCGGCAGCACGGATGTACCGACAGAGGAGCAGTGGCAATTGCGCTCACAACAATGCAGTCCGGATTGGCCGCAGTGGTATTTGAAGCTCTGCGGAAGGATCGAATGGCATATCAACTCCAATCATCCGATGACTGTAATGGGCGATTATCTGGCTGAACTGAAAGCTGTGGCCGAAGAGATCGGCATTCCCTTTGAATGCTATGACACCATGACTCCCGAAGAACTCGCTTCGGCATAAGTAAAGGCTTCCCTTTACATTCGACACTGCCCACGTGCCGGGATTAAACACGCATGGATCCGGTTACTCCTTGGAAAGGGAGTCCGGGAGAGCCGCCTTCCAGCCGGCATGCAGCATTTTGTTCAGGCGTTCCACCAGCCTCTCGCTGCCTTTGCGTACGGCCAGGTTGACGTTTTCACCCGGATCCTGCTCGTGATCATAGAGCTCCTGCCCGACCAGCTGGTTTTCTGGCGACGTCCACTCGGTATAGCGGTAGCGGTCCGTGCGCATAGAGAAGCCCATGGTACCATTGCGTCGGGAATTGTCCTGTGAGAAAGCTGCATTTTTCCAGGGCCGATCCGGAGCCTCCATGAGGGGAGCCAGGCTTGTCCCCTCCAATCCCTCGGGCAGGGGGATGCCGCACAGCTCGCAGAGCGTCGGATAGATATCGACGAACTCCACCAAGGCGGTGGTGCGCGCTCCCTTACGGCCATGGTGGGGGGCGGAGATGATCAGAGGTGAATGCGTTGCCATCTCAAAGTTCGTCATCTTGCCCCAGACAGAGTTCTCACCCAGATGCCAGCCGTGATCTCCCCATAGACAGATGACGGTGTTGTCCCGCATGCCCAAGCGGTCCAGTTCATCGAGAATGCGCCCTACCAGGGCATCGATGTAGCTGGCGCAGGCGAAGTAGGCCCGGATTATTTCCCGCTGCTTCGACTCCGGTATGGGCCCCTCATCCGGCACGTCAATATAGACACGCGGTTCTTCCGGCCAGGGAAAGGCAGATTTGGGCGCACCCTCAGGCGCAAACTGATTGTCTGCCAGAGGGATGCTCTCCGGAGGATACAGGTCGAAATACTTCTTAGGTGCCACAAAGGGCAGATGCGGGCGGATGAAGCCCACACCCAGAAAAAATGGCTGATTTGTGTGCTTGTATTCATTCAGGAGTTCGATCGCTTTGTCGGCGGTTTTGCCGTCGGCTAACTGGTTGTCGGGACAGTCGGGCCCTTCCCAGACAGGGCCGTGGACCGCCTTGCGGCTCGAAAGCTTAAGGACGGTCCCGGTTTCAGGATCTGTTTCCAGGGCATATTTTACCAGGACCTGGCCCCGCGCTTTGGCAGCCTCAGTATCGGCCTTAAGCTGAGCCAGGATTTTCTTATCAACGTATGTGGAGGCCTTCGGACGCCAGTGGGGGGCGCTCCACGACTGGGGATCATCCATCCCTCCATGAAAGATCTTGCTGAGGCCCTGGGTGTGATAACCATTCTGCATGAAGTATTGTGGCAGGGTGACAACATCCGGGATATAGTAGCGGAAGTGAGTTTTCAGATCGTAGATACCGGTGCTGTCAGGCCGAAGCCCGGTGAGAAGCGAAGCACGTGACGGATTACAGACCGCCTGCTGGCAGTAAGCCCGCAGAAATACCGTCCCCTGCTCGGCCAGGGCATCGATGTTGGGCGTCACCATGTAAGGCATATCGTAGCAGCCCAGCTCCGGCCTCAGGTCGTCGACGGCGATAAAGAGGACATTGTAAGATTCATGGTTTTCTGGCTCAGAAGGCTGGCTCTTCGGCGAGCAGGCGATGAAACTAAGCGCAAAGGCGCCGACCAAGAGCCCCAGGGGAAAGAATTTTCGATGTGAGATGGATGACAATTGAGTTACCTCGTTTCGTTGAAGTTACAGGGAAAAAATCTAATCATGAAACAAAATTGAAGTCAAGGCTGCTCCGAGATAACTCTTTGCCAGTGATTACGATTTTGTGATCTTTGAGGCTGCAGTGGGTCAGCGAAACTGCTATCCTTCCCGCTGCCTGACTCAACAAAAACAGCAGTCCGGAATATAGCAATATGTTGAAATGCTGAGGCCACTGAAATCCGAAAAAGTGTTCCATTTTGCGCTCTCATTGTGATCTAAGTTACGGCTGCCTATCAAGTTAGTGTGGAACCGGAGTCCTTCCAGAGAGTAAGGTCAATTTTATTCGTACCGCAGAGAATCGACCGGATTTGCTGTGGCGGCCTTGAGTGACTGCCAACAAACCGTCAGCAGGGCGATGGCCAGGGCAATGGCAGCGGAAAGGACAAACGTCCCGATTCCCATATCGATCCGGTAGGCGAAGTTAGACAGCCATTTGTTCATCCAGTAGTAGGCCAGGGGCCAGGCAATCAGATTGCCAAGGACAATGGCCGCTGTGAACTCACGCGAAAGCAGCAGCAGAATCTGCGATAAAGAGGCGCCCAGCACCTTGCGAATGCCGATCTCTTTGGTCCGCTTCTCGGCCACAAAAGAGGCCAAGCCGAGCAGCCCCAGACAGACGATCAAGATGGAATAGCCGGCCGCATAGAAGAAGATCTGCTCAAAAACCACATCCCTGTTGTACATCCCCCGGATCTCCTCATCCAGGAAAGAATACTCAAAGGGAAAGCCGGGAGCGAACCGTTTCCAAACCTCTCGAGCGTAAGCGATCACTTCAGAGAGGTTCCTGCCGGAGTGCTGAATTCCTCCGCTGGTCATCCAGCCCTGATTGAAGCTGATCATAATCGGATTGATGGCTTGGTGAAGGGACCGGCAGTGAAAATCCTTGACCACTCCGATTATCTCGATCTCTTCCACAGGAAATGCTGTCAGATTCCCCCGAGATTTGTATGGCAAATGAGTACCGACGGGGGATTCCAGGCCGAATTCCCTGACAGCGGTCTCATTGATGACAACAGCCCGCAGATGGTCACCGGGCCTTTGCAGGTCGAGAAACCGTCCTTCCAGGAGCTGCAGCCCGTAGACATCAGCAAAATCGGAATCAACACTGTAATGCGTGAAGCCGATGTACTCCTCCCCCACCTTGAACGATTCATTGTTCCGGGGGTATCCTGGATAGCCCTGGGAAAAGGACACTTCGAGGATATCCGGGTGCCGGAGAAGCTCGGCCTTGATGACCTCACGCTGCTGACGGAAACTCTCGAGCCGCGGCTGGGGAAAAGTGATCACATTCTCACTGCTGAATCCGAGATCCTTATTTTTGGTAAACCGGATCTGATTTGTCACCGTGAGGGTGCCGACAAGCAGGATGACAGAGACTGAAAACTGGAACACGATCAGGGCTTTGCGGAAAAAGGCTCCTTTCTTGCCCCTTGTTATCTCTCCCTTAATGTTCACAAGCGGCGGGAAAGCGGACAGGTAAAACGCCGGATAGAGGCCAGACAAAAGTCCGATCCCGCAGGCCCCTCCTCCCAGGCACAGAAAAGTCAGGGGATCGAATAGGCTCTGCCATGTCAAACCCAGATGAAACACCCGATTCAGCAGCGGCAGAGAAATTACCGCAAATCCGACGGCAAATCCCAACGCTGCCAGGGCCATAAACAAGGATTCCCCCAGAAGCTGTCGGACCAGATTTCTGCGCAAAACTCCGATCACCTTCTTGATCCCGATCTCCCCGGCCCTGATGGAGGCCCGTGCCGTGCTCAGGTTGATAAAGTTGATCCCGGCAATGATGGAGATAAGGGTGGCGATGGTGATCAATATCCAGATCAGTGTTCTACTGCCGTGATGGCCTTGATAATGAATGTCCGAGAGATAGATGTTCTTCACCGGAAAGAGCGAAAACTCATCCGTTTCCCGGCCGACTCGTTCGAAAACAGCAGCCATATGGGAATCGATCTTTTGGTTCACGGCCTCCAGATCATGCTCCTCGGGAAGCAGGACATAGGTTGGTTCGCTGTTGTATTCATAATCGCGGTCCGCATCGGGCCCGGAGATGGCGCGAAGCGTCAGGTTGGACGCGAAAACATCCAGATCCAGGTGTGAGTTCCTGGGTTTTTTCACCACACCGGTCACCGTAAGGTCGTAGCGGTTGTTGAGTGTGACGACCTTCCCTATCGCGTTCTCACTCCCAAACAGCCTCTCTGCCACGCTCTCTGTCAAAACTATACTGAAAGGCTCGTCCAGGACAGTCCCCGGGTCGCCGGCTTTGAATCGATAGGTGAACACCTCGAACATGCCGGAATCGACCCAGGCGTATCTCATCCCCTTGATCATGATGCTCCTGTTCAAGCCCTCTTGCTTACCCCGGTACAGGAGGGCATAGTCACTCCGCAGGCTGATACGCGTATACTTGTCGATCTCCGGAATATTCTCCGATAGCTCCAAAGCCGCGGCCGATATGATGTACTGCTGCCCCTGCTCTCCCCCCATCATGACGGTATACATGCGATCCAGAT
The DNA here is from genome assembly GCA_030609975.1 of Acidobacteriota bacterium. GTDB lineage: Bacteria > Acidobacteriota > Aminicenantia > Aminicenantales > Aminicenantaceae > JAUWSR01. The sequence continues at coordinate 7,069 of JAUWSR010000161.1, forward strand.
GTTCGTTGCCATGATCAAAGCTCAATTCATTTTTGATGAACAGGGTTATGAAAATGACGACAGCAAAGCTGACAGCCAATCCAAAAATATTGATAAAGGAATAGCTCTTATGCCGTCTGAGATTCCGGAGCATAATTTTCAGCTGGTGTTTGAACATGATCAATCCCCCAGTGATTTGAAAGGCTGAGTAACAGCAGCAGGCGGTCAACACCTGCTGCCAATACCAGGCCTTTCCGGTTAAAATACCTTTTTTCTGAACCAAATCGCGGAAGTCTTCTTCAAGATCGCAGACTGTGGTCTCAAAGCCGCCATCTGGAAACATGCGTCGGAAGATCCTCGCGGCGAACCTCGGAGGTTTCGGCTCTGCGTGCATGCTCACAGTCTACCCTCCATTTGTCTCAGAGACCGCATCCCACATAATCCGTTCCAAACGCTTTATTGCCTTCAAGGCCTTTTGTCCAGCCGGTGTAATGGCATAAATGCGCTTGCTCCGCCCTCCCCTCTCAGGCAGAGGGTCCGTCAGAGAGGAATTCAGGTAGCCCTTCTTAACGAGCTGCTCCAGAGATATAAAGAGCGCCCCATAGGACCAGGTTTTACCCGTGACCTCATTCAGCCGTCTTCGGATTTTCACAGAATAGGCCTCATCCTTCAAAAGCAAAACCGCCAGTAAAATAAATTCTTCCGTCCTTGAGAGAAGCTTCATGATCCCTTCCTTAGTGATCCAGGCCTATTTATTTCTATTTTTAGGACATATCGCACATACAGTAAGACGGACCGATTCCAAAAAGGTTGCGAAAGGAGTCAGATTTGAGCAGAAAATGGTTCATCCCCACCCAGGCCACAATAATCAATAACACTTTTTTCCCGGTTAAAACTTGAGGTTTGGTGGTCTCGGTTGATTTGTATAGCTTATTGCCTCGTTGACTTTGTCGCTTAGGGCGTGATAACAATATTTCAGAATGTAAGCGGATAAAAATTACGGAAAAAGGAAATTCCTATTAATGGGAGATTTTATTATGAAGAATAAATATTCAAGAATTCCTTTATTGGGTTTATTGGTTTTGGTTTTTGTACTTTGTTCATGTACTAACAGAAAAAGTACCGCGCAAAAGGAGTGGGTAGATCCCTTGAATGAGACGGTAGAGCAAAGGGATGCGAGAATGGAATGGTGGCGTGCAGCACGTTTCGGTCTGTTTATTCACTGGGGCGTATATTCAGTGCCGGCAGGCACGTATGATGGAAAACAAATAGCTGGAATTGGTGAATGGATATTGAGGAATGCAAAGATTCCCGTAGCTGAATATAAATCCTATGCACAGGATTTCAATCCAGTCCATTATGACCCCAAAGCCTGGGTTAAGATGGCAAAAGATGCCGGAATGAAATACATTGTTATCACATCCAAACATCATGATGGATTTGCCCTGTTTGATTCAAAA
>JAUWSR010000261.1 GCA_030609975.1 Acidobacteriota bacterium
CAAAAGGGGAATGACATACCACTCCAACATCGAAAAATCCCGCATGCCCTGCAGGGCCAGCCTGGAAGCCTCAGTCATGATGATTACCCTCCCTATTAGTATTATCCATCAAATCCTATAAATCAACACCAACCGTTCTGAAGCTGCAGATTTCCTATTTTATATACTTTGGGACTTCCGCTATAAGTTTCTTTAGATCGGGATTGTCCACCAAAGCTTGAGCCGATTCCAGGTCGAGCCACTTTCGTTCCCGAAAATAGTCCTCCGGCCACGTCTCCAGCTCTTTCTCAACCTGCATAAGGAAGACCTCCACCGTACAGGTCCCACCCCACTTGTTGTACTGATATTTTCCCAGGGAAGCACGTTCGATCGTGCCCCTGATCCCGGCTTCTTCATAGGCCTCCTGCAAAGCCGATTCCTGAGAGGAGAGCTCCCCTTCGATGATACCCTTTGGAATCACCCAATGTTTTTTGCGTCGGGAGGTGATCAAGAGGATTTCCAGGATTCCAGTCCTAAATCGGATGGGGATAACTCCCGATTGATTGTACATCCAGGTATTATCATTCCCCATGGTCAGCTCAATCCTCAGGAATACCATATAAGGCCAAATTCTTGTTCTTGTAGCGCTCATCCCGGGTGACTTCGCGACCGAACCACTCCGGCGCAGGGAAAGACTCCGCCTCTTCCTCTGAAGCGAACTCCACCTCGACGACCTTTAAACCAGTCATTTCCTTCTGATAAACGTCCACCTCCCACACCAGATCCGCTTGCTCGATATCATAGCGCACTTTTTGCAGACGCCTACCTTGGGTTAAAGGCCAGAGTTTGTTGAAGAGATGAGGGCTCAACACAATTTCAGCCTCCTGCCGCATGAGCCCCTGACCAATCTTCATGGTCAACAGATGTTTATCCCCATGCTTGCGGAGCCGGATCTCCGTGGTCTCATCCGCCTGAATATAACCCTGAACAATCTCTCGGCAAGGATATCGATGCAGAGCATCAGGAAGAATATCCAACAAAAACTTGCGCTCGATTTCTGGCATAATTCAGGTTAACTGAAAATTAAAATAATACACATACAGACTTAACACAAGTTTTCTATATTTTTTGTGAATACGTGTTTAGGCTCGGATAAAGATTTATAGAAAAAATTTCGCACTCGATACCAATGTCATTTTAAAGGTTATCTTCAAGGGCAGCCCTTTTACGCTCGCATCAATCTTGAAAAAGAGAAATGCTCTCTTTTAGCAGAACTGGCCACTAATCTGATATGATTAGAAGGGAAAATTTTAAAGGATTAGGTGTTAAGAGACATCATGTCAACACTTGATAAAGCTATCCAAATCGCGGTTCAAGCACATGGCCAACAAAAGGATAGATTCGGCCGCCCTTTCGTACTTCACCCTTTGCGAATGCTAACCCAAATGAGGACAGAGCCGGAAAAAATCGTAGCCACACTGCACGATGTCGTGGAAAAAAGCGAGTTGACTCTGGATGATCTAAGCAATGCCGGCTTTGGCCCGGATATCCTGACAGCAGTGGAGTGTCTGACAAAAAGAGAGAATGAGCCTTACCTAGAATATATTCGACGCACACGGTTAAACCCCCTGGCCAGGCGAGTTAAAGAAGCCGATCTCCAAGACCATCTCGATGCCCTCAAAAAGCACGGCTTAACCGGCACGTCGCCTGACCGGTTTGCACGATATAAAGAGGCATTAGAAGAGCTTTCTAAAAATGAAACAGAAGACATGTAAGACCAAGGTCCAATTGACTCATATTTTTTCTGAGGGTAAAATACGGCACACAAGGAGCCTAAGCATCCCAAAGGAGAGAGAGACATGAAAACCCTGTATTTGGTCAGACATTCCAAGGCTGTACAGAGAAAGCCCTCTCTTCCGGATTTTGAACGAACCCTGGTCAAATCCGGAGAAAAAGATTCTCTAAACATGGCAAAAAAAATAAAAAAGGACGGCTGTATCCCTGACTTGCTTATTTCCAGTACAGCCAACCGGGCTTTGGAAACCGCTCACCTTTTCGCAAAAGGCCTTAAATACCCCCTTGAAAAAATCCTGGTCAAGGATTCGCTCTACAACGAGATGAGTGAAGAGGCGCTGCTCTATATCATACGACAGGTGGATGACCGCTATAACTCAGTGATGCTGTTCGGACACAATCCCGTTTTCACCGACTTGGCTTCCTATCTCATCAAAGAGTTTCATGAAGATATTCCCAAATCCGGGATCGTAGGAATAGAGTTTTCCCAATCGGAATGGAAGGCTGTCACGCCCCTCTCCGGAAAACTCGTTCTGTTCGAATACCCTAAACGTTTGGCAAAAACCTACAAGCAGTTGCAAGCGGATCTAGAAACCGCGATGAAAGACAAAATTCAAGAGATCTTGATGCGCATCGATCCAAAATCCGCCAAAAAAGAAGCAAAACTGGTGCGCCAATCATCCCAGAAAATCGCGGATTCCTTCATCAAGACTCTCAAACAGACACAGAGCCGTGAGGAAAAAAGGGCCTTGGCAAACGAAGCCGCATCCCGAGCACGCTCTTCACGCCCCCCAACACAAACCGGCGTTCGAGGAAAGACCTCAACGACGCGCAGGCGCACCGCAAACAAGGCTACTCCAACAAAGAAGACATCGCCGGTGCGAACCAGCACCGCCAACAAAACGCCCACGACAAAAAGAACTCAGGCAAAGAAAATCTGAATCGTTTTCACAAAATGTCAAAACTATGAAACAATTCATAAACAAAGAGATCAGTTGGCTGTCTTTCAACGAGCGTGTCCTCCAGGAAGCAGCTGATCCCGAGGTCCCTCTTTTAGATAGGATCAAATTCTTGGGGATATATGACTCCAACCTGGATGAATTTTTTCGTGTGCGCGTGGCTACGCTAACCCGCCTGGCCAGATTGGGGAAACCTGCCAAAAAGCTGATCGGCCACGACCCCAAGAAAATCCTTAAAAAGATCCAAGCCCTTGAGATCCATCGGCTTGAAAATTTTAACCGTGTCTATACCAAGCTGCTGGATGACCTGGCCAAAGAAAATATATATATCATCGACGAGACTCAACTGAATCCTAAACAGGAAAAGTTCGCAAGAGCCTATTTCGACCAGGAGGTCCGTCCTAAACTCATGCCCATAATGATCGACCAGGTGAAAAAGTTTCCAGACCTCAAGGAACATTCCATCTATCTGGTGATCAATCTTGTAAACAGCCAAGATCCTGAAAAAAACACATTTGCGCTTATCGAGCTCCCGACAGACGTTCTGCCCCGTTTTTTGATCCTGCCGTCCTTCCGGAATAAACAGTACATCATACTGCTGGACGACATCATCCGTTTTGGACTATCTGAGATCTTTTCGGTTATGCAATTCGACAAATTCGCTGCCTATACCATTAAACTGACTCGAGATTCCGAACTGGATATCGATGATGACCTATCTGAGAGCTTCATAAAAAAAATCTCAAAAAGTGTAAAACAACGGGAAGAAGGTATTCCCGTTCGGTTTATTTATGACGCTGATATCCCCGAAGGTCTTTTGAATTTCATCCAGGAAAAGCTAAGCCTGGGAGCAGATGACACATTGGTGCCTGCAGGGAAGTACCACAATTTTAAGGATTTCATGAGCTTCCCCGACATGGGTTTGGGCCATCTTAAATATGACCCCATCGCTTTTCTCCCGCACCGGGACTTCGCCGAGGACCGAAGCATCTTTAAGGCCATGAAGAAAAAAGACATCCTGCTGCATTACCCCTATCAAACCTTTCGTTATGTCCTGGATCTGCTGCGAGACGCGTCGATAGATCCCAAGGTCAAGTCCATCAAGATCACTCTTTATAGAGTTGCCAAAAATTCAAGTGTGGTCAATGCCCTTATAAATGCAGTCCGAAACGGCAAACGCGTGATCGTTAACATGGAGCTGCAGGCCCGCTTCGATGAAGAAGCCAATATCTTTTGGGCTAACCGGCTGCAGGAAGAGGGAGTACGTGTGAGATATGGCGTTCCCGGCCTTAAGGTTCACAGCAAACTGTGTTTGATCACCCGTGAAGAAAAAAACGGTCCGATGCGGTATGGGATCATCGGTACCGGCAATTTCAACGAAAACACTGCGATGCTCTACAGCGACCACCACCTTTTCACAACAGACAAACGCTTGACACGAGAGATGGATAAGGTCTTCGAATTTTTCGAGAATAATTATATCATCCCCCGCTTTAAACATTTCATCGTGTCGCCCTTTAATACCAGAAAAAGAATTCTCAAGCTAATAAATAATGAGATCCTCAACATCAAGGAGGGGAAAAAAGCCTACATCACCTTTAAACTAAACAATCTGGCGGATTCCTCCATCATAAGCAAACTTTATGAAGCCAGTGAAGCAGGTGTCCCGATCCGTCTGCTCGTGCGCAGCATGTTCTCTGTGGTTCCGCAGGTTCCGGAAATGAGCAGCAATATCAAAGGGTTCGGGATTGTGGATAAATTTCTGGAACACTCTCGGATCTTTGTATTCTGCAATGGAGGCGAGGAAAAATATTACATTACCTCCGCAGACCTTATGCCCCGGAACATCGACCGGCGCGTGGAAGTGACCTGCCCCATCTATGACCCGGATCTCCAACGGGAACTCAAATCCTTCTTGGACTTGCAGTGCCAGGATAACGTCAAAGCCCGCATCTTGGATAAAGATCTTTGTAATGAATTTTACCGGGACTCATCCGAAGTAAAACACCGGGCTCAATGGAGTATTTACAATTATCTCAAGAAGCTGAACCAGCCTTCACGGAAAAAAGAACCTATGTTGAACCGCGAGGCTGACAGTCTAGAAAAGGATATTTGAGCAAGGAAAAAGACAATGATGGCGCCGGAGTGCTACTGGGTTTATTACAAGGGACAACAGCAGCGCATCAAACACGATTATGGACGCGCCCTCAGACACTTCGAGATCGAAGGTGTGCATGACCTCAGAGTGGATATCAAACGTCTCCGCGCTTATTTCAATTTGATCGAGGCCATAAATCCTGTATTCCAGGCCAAGCCCAATTTCAAGCGGATACGCAGGCTGTTTAAAAGCGCTGGTCCCCTGCGGGACGTCCAGGTCCAACAGCAGGTTGTGCAAAAATGGAGCCGGGACTTAAGTCTAGAATTGAGCGAATACTTCAATTACCTCAAACAAAAAGAACTCGGCGCCCGGAAGGATTTTTATCGAGACAGTCATAAATTCAAATTCGAGATCTTTAAATCCAACTGGGTCAAGATCCGGCGCAGCCTGATGTACATCTCCCCTGAATACATCCAGTTCAAGGCTGAAGTTCGTTTCAACGATCTGGTGAAGAAAATCATCTTATTCAAGAACAAACAGGATTTTGTCGAAGAAAACTACCACTCCATCCGCATCCTCTCAAAGGAGGCCCGTTACACTCTGGAGATCATTC
>JAUWSR010000041.1 GCA_030609975.1 Acidobacteriota bacterium
AATCGCCTGAGCTTAAACTCGTTTTCTTCTGCACTTTTCAATTGTTCACGCTGCGCATTTGTCAGCGGCGATAACATACCTGATGTGAACGCCTTTTGAGTTGGATTAAACAAAGGAAATTCACGGGTACCATCGGTATAAGCCAAAAATACTTCTTCCACGAGTTCATGATTGGTTATTCCTGCAGCTGTTAAAGCAACGATCCCAGGGTAGTGTTTTTGTGTAAAAGCAGGATTCTGAGATAAAAGTTCCAGATCAATTTCAAGGTCTTTTATCTGCATTGAAGATTGAGATCTCAGAAATTCCGCTGCCCTCCGGTGTTCGTTCTCAACTTGCTCTGCTCTGCGGAATTTTTCGTTTCGAATGGCAATGACTCCAAAAATGCTAAGGGTTATGGCAGGAATAAAAATGGTCAACAGAAAAATAAAGATCAGTTTTTTTTGGCGTTTAACAGCGATCTTGAGGTTATCGAGCATTAATCCCCTGGAGTTCTTGCTTCCACTTCACAAGTATACCCCTGTATTCCTGTTTAAACGTTAAGGAAGTATGGAGATTATGTCAAGAAATCAAGAAAATATGAAAATTGAATAAACCAAAAAACTGAGATATACTCGAGCTAAATGACCTCCCGAGAAAGAGTTCTAGCAGCCTTAAATCACAATCAGCCGGATCGAGTCCCGGTGGATCTATCCGGGCATCGTTCTTCCGGTATGGCTGCGCTGGTTTATCCTAAAGTACGGAAATTGCTGGGGCTTCCCGAGGCACCAATCCGTGTCTATGACATGGTCCAGCAGTTGGCGATTTTGGATGAAGACATCCTTGATCGTTTTGGAGTCGATACGGTCGAGATGGGACGTGGTTTTCTGCAGGAAAATCAAGACTGGAAAGATTGGGAATTGCCTGACGGTAGTCCCTGCCAGATCCCCTACTATTCTCATGTTTGGAAAGAGGGTGAGAATTGGAAGATCGGCACCGAAGACGGCCTCGAACTCGGCATCATGAAAAAAGGCTGCATTTACTTCGAACAGACATATTTCCCTCTTATGGAACGTGGGATAGCGGATGATGATTTTTCCGATCTGGAAGATATCCTGGGCCATACCATCTGGACAGGCGTAGCTCATCCCGGTTCGCATTTGCCCCTGGATGAAACTGGCCTGAAAGAAATGACTGTCCGGGCTCAAGCTTTACGCGAATCAACCGACCGGGCCATCGTCGGTTTATTTGGCGGCAACCTATTTGAGATTCCGCAGATGCTCTACCGTATGGACAACTATCTCTTGTATCTGGGAATGTATCCAGACCAGGTGCTGCGTTTATCTGAAAAATTATCCGGGCTCCACCTCAGGAATCTCCAGAAATGGCTGGCAGCAGTCGGCCCCTATATCGACATCGTCCTGTTCGGGGATGATCTAGGTGGACAGAGTGGTCCTCTGCTTTCCCCGGACATGTACCGGCGGTATTACAAGCCATTTCATCATAAGCTCTGGTCTCGTGCCAAGGAGTTGGCCGATGTAAAAGTCATGCTGCACTGCTGTGGGGGCGTGCGGGAACTCCTGCCGGATCTGATCGATGCAGGCCTAGATGCTATCAATCCCGTTCAGATCAACTGCCGTGGCATGGATACCAAGGAGCTCAAACAAGAATTTGGAGATGAGCTTGTTTTTTGGGGAGGAGGCTGTGATACACGTGACATTCTGCCTTCCGCCTCTCCGAAAAAGGTCAAAGAACATGTTATAGAACAAATCCACATCCTTCATCCCCAGGGAGGATTCGTTTTTCAACAGGTTCACAACATACTGGCCAACGTTCCACCCGAGAACATCGTGGCTATGTATGACGCTATAAATAATTACCCATAATTCAGACAACCATGACTATATTTGATGGAGCTGTGATCGCATTCTATTTTGTGGTGGTTCTGGGATTGGGATTCTGGTACAAAAAACGTGCCTCCCGTAATCTTGAAGCCTATTTTTTAGGCGGACGCCGCCTTCCCTGGTTGGCCCTGGCTATGTCCGGCTCGGTCTCTAACTTCGATATAACGGGGACGATGTGGATCGTTTCCATTATGTTTGTGTTGGGAATGAAGTCGATGTGGCACCACTGGATGTGGGGATTCCTGATGGGGGCCTTTTTCCTGGCCTATATGGGGAAATGGGTGCGGCGCTCACAAGTCATGACGGCAGCTGAGTGGATGAAAACCCGGTTCGGAGATGATAGAGCCGGAAAAACGGCTCGTACGGTCTATGCCTTGATGGCCATCCTCACCCTGGCTAGTTTTCTGGGATATGCTTTCCAGGGAATCGGTAAATTTGCTTCCGTTTATATCCCCTTGGAGAATCTAGCCAAGCATACAGACATCACATGGTTTCAAAATTTACTCACGTTTCATGAGCCTGAGATCCTGGCAGTTTTGATCATCAGTATCACGACACTTTATGTCCTATTAGGCGGACTCTACAGCGTTGTGGTTACGGATGTCATTCAAACAGTGGTTCTATCGTTAAGCAGTGTTCTCATTGCTGGGATTGCTTGGGCCGCCATGAAAAAAGATGCTTTAGCCCAACTCCCGGAGGGATTTTGGTCATTAAAGGTGAGTTGGAGGCTGCCTGAGTTTGCAGGAACTGAAAATGCAGCCTTTGAGTTCTTCGGTGCCCTGGTTGTGGTCTGGGTATTGAAAGGGCTGCTGCTGAATGCAGGGGGCCCGGCGGGGATGTATGATTTTCAGCGTTTTTTGGCAGCAAAAAATGACCGGGATGCGGCCAAGATCGGTGCGGTCTGGAGTGCTTTTTTGGTGGTTCGTTGGGCCATGTGTATGGGGATCGTGCTTTTGGCGTTAACCGGTACCTTGGGTGTTTCAGATTCGGAAAAAGTCATGCCCATAGTGCTTCGTGATTTTCTACCCACCGGTATTCGTGGTTTTATCATAGCCGGACTTCTCGCTGCGTTTATGTCCACTTTCAGCTCGACTGTAAACAGCGGAGCCTCCTTTATCGTGCGAGATATCTGGCAGGTCTATTTTAGGCCCAAAGCCAATGAGCAACAGGCGATCCGATTCAGTTATATCGCCACGGTGATGCTGGTGTTAGTGGGAATAGCCATCGGTTTTCAGAGCAATTCCATTGCAGGAATATGGAATTGGATGATGATGGCACTGGGAGCAGGTATTATCGTTCCCAATGTCCTCCGATGGTACTGGTGGCGAATGAACGGCTGGGGCTATGCGCTGGGAACGATAGGAGGTATGTTACTCTCTCTGGTCGCGCTCTTTTTTGACCACGTTCCGGATTATTATCTATTCCCCCTAATTGTTTTTGCATCGCTTTTGATGTGTATTGCAGGATCATTGCTTACCAAACCCGTTGATAAAAACACCTTACTCACTTTTTATACATCGGTCCGGCCTTTTGGAATTTGGAGGCCTGTGCGTGCCCACCTCGATTCTGACGCCCAAGCACGCATCCAAGGCAAAGCGAGTTTTTTACCAGTGCTTCTCAATGTTCTTCTTGGTATGCTGGCTATCTTAGGATTATATTTATTCCCGATGTATCTTGTCGGTCACCAATATCTCTATTCCACACTCGGACTTGCTGTAGGTATCGTGTCAGCAGTCATTTTAAAATTCACATGGTACGATAAACTCCCCAAGGTTGATTCCAGATCTCAGGCATAGGACTATAGTCCCATAGAAATCGTATTTTGCTTTTAGTATTCTAATATATATATTTCGATACATTGCGCAAGGAGTCGAGTTTTGAAACGAATTGAAATCAGGATTCTAATTCTCAGCCTGTTTGTGTTGCTGGCAGTCGCTTCTGCCAGCGGCCAAGCCTTGGAACCACGTCTTTACAACAACGTACCCAATAAATTGAATTTCGTGGCACTTGGTTATGCCTTCACTCAGGGAGATGTTTTGGTCGATCCTTCCCTTCCTTTAGAAGATGCAAATTTAAAGATCCATATGCCGATATTCGCCTATGTTCGTTCTTTAAATGTAGCAGGCCGAAGCGGCAAACTTGACATTTTGGTTCCCTTTGCCTGGCTGTCCGGAAGTGCCAGGTTCACCGGGGATGAAGAGCTGACCTATCGAGAGATATCCGGAGTCGGCGACCCGAGCTTTCGATTCACCGTAAATCTCTACGGAGCTCCAGCCCTTAACCTTAAAGATTTCATGCAATACCGTCAGAAAAGCGTCGTTGGCGTCAGTTTTCAGGTCATTGCGCCTTTGGGGCAGTATGATCCTTCGAAGCTTGCGAATGTTGGAACACATCGTTGGACTTTTAAGCCTGAGATCGGAATTTCACAAGCACTGGGGAGATTGATCCTGGAAGCTTCAGCGGGGGCGGCGTTTTTTACGACCAACAATAACTTCTGGGGAGGAAACATCCGAAAGCAGAAGCCTATGCTTTCCTTGCAAGGACACGGCATTTACACCTTTAAATCGGGCATCTGGACAGCAATTGATTTGACCTACTACGCAGGAGGACGAACGACCGTCAACGATGTTCTCAAGAACGATCTGCAGACAAACTGGCGGACCGGATTGACCTTGGCTCTTCCTATCGACCGAAGAAATTCATTTAAGCTTTTTTTCAGCACGGGTTTGTATACGCGCACCGGCAATGCCTTTAACATCTTCGGCATAGTCTGGCAGTACCGCTGGGGCGGCGGCGTCTAATTGGGGACGGTCCTCTTTTTCGCCGGGGACGGTTCTATTTTTGACATTGGGGACACCAGTGAGTACCCCGCTGAGCCACAACGTCCTTTTTAATGGACGTCCCACACTTCAGGCATGGCTTCCCTTCTCTTCCATAGACTCCCAGCAAAAGTTGAAACGTTCCCTTGCGGTGCCTGGGATCCACATAATCAGAAATACTGGTCCCACCCCTGTAAACGGCTTCTTTCAGCACCTTGCGGATCGATCGATGCAGTTTTTTGGTTTGTTCAAACGTGAGCTTCCCGGCAGGGATTTTAGGGAGGATCCCAGCCCTGAACAGCGCTTCATCGGCATAAATGTTGCCTAAGCCTGCCACCAAGGTCTGATTCAGCAAGAGAGCTTTGATAGAAGCCGTTCGGTTTTTAAAGGAAAGATGAAGTTTGGCTGCAGTGAATTGTGCGCTTAGGGGTTCGGGACCTAGCTTTTTGAATAAAGCCTTTTCATCGTCTTCGCCCAAATACGCAAAACGGCCGAACATGCGTATATCCCGGAAATAGAGGCGGGCATCATCATTGAGCTCCAGAATCAGATGTGTATGTTTATCGGGCAAACGAGGTAGATTTTCCGGTCCTGATAGCCCGGAAGTTAGATAGAACACCTGGCCTGTCATGCCAAGATGAATGAGCAAAGCTCCTTCATCCAGCCGTATCAAGAGAAACTTACCCCTCCGGTCTGCACTTTTGATCTCATGTTGCTTCAAGCCAGCTCTAAACAACCGTTGAGACTGCCCACGCAGCATTTTGGGTCGTTTGAGATGAATGGCCTCAATCCTATGCCCGGGAAGATATTTCTCCAAGATCAAACGTATGGTTTCAACTTCGGGCAATTCAGGCATCTTAAGTTTCTAAGTCTTTATCTTTTTGGGAGTATAAACATCCGCAGTAGTTTTGGCGATAGAGATCGAGTTCCTTGGCAATTTCCAGACTTCTTTTGAATCCCTCTTTTTTCTTGAAATTTTCCCGCAGAAACTGAACTTCAAATTCTTTGGCCACTCCATCTCCAATAGATAAGATCAAATCTGAGTCTTTGTGCGGTGAAATGCTGAGCGTCGATGTGAAATATGAGATACCGAGTTCTTGAGCTTTGCAGGCCGCGGCCCGCAGGTTGAACCGGAAACAGAGCTCACAGCGTCTCCCTCTCTCCGGTTCATGCTCACAGCCTTTCACCTCTCTCTGCCATTCCTCTGGACAGTAAGGAGGGGTGAGTAATTCAAATCCCATTATTCCCGCGACTTTCTGAGCTTCTTTTAGCCTCTTCTGATATTCCTTTTCAGGATGAATATTAGGATTGTGAAAAAAACCAATAACTACATACTTAGCTTTTAGCCGCTCGAATGAGGCCGTAGAATCCGGAGCACAGCAGATGTGGAGAAGAACTTTTGGTTTTTTATTATTATTCATCAAACTCTTTATTTCTAACGTAGGATTGTCTTTGCTCAATCTTTACGCATATCTCAAAGGGCCGTTAAGATAACGGCCCCGACTATATTTTGATGAAGATCTTTCGTTTATACAGAAAATACAAAATAAGCCATACAACGGCAAATGCAGCCAGACTCTGTATAAAGGGAAATCCGTTTTTGATCCATTTCTCCAAGCCGCCAACAAACACATCCCCCATGTGTCTGAAATCGAACAACATGGTGGCCATATACACAGCGATGGCGTTCATTCCAATGACCTTGAAGAGGAATGCCCACTTGCGGTATCCCCAAACATCGATCACTAAATAGAAAACTGCCAGCAGAAGAATACACATCCCACCCGAATAAAGAACAAAGGAACTGGTCCAAAGGTGTTTGATGATAGGAAACCAAAATCCCCAGAGCCATCCCCCAAGTACACACAGTACGCCGGCGAAAACCAATCCTAAAACTTTTTGTTTTTTGGAACGTTTACTTCGGAGCCACTGCCCGCAGAAAACGCCCATCATCACAGTCGCTGCAAAAGCCAGGCTGCTCAAGATCCAGGTATAGGTTGTCTGGTCTTGAAAAGGGCCCTGGATCAAATGGTCTATATAGATTGCCAGATTTCCATCCGGAGTCAATTTCCCGGCTCCATGGACGGGGACAGGGACCCAAGCCATAAGGGCCCAGTAAAACAGAAGCAGTCCACTTGTCGCCATAACCTGCCAACGCACTTTCATTTCGAGCAGGAATACAGCCGTTATTAAATAACCGGCTGCAATGGCCTGTAAGGTATTGCTGAAAAAATGCAGCTTGCTCAGATCGTATTCTAAGAGATGCCCTTGTGCGACCATTCCCAGAAAAAACAAAACGACAAAGCGGATCAGGACATGCCGGTAGATCTTCTTTTTTGTATCTTCTCTTTCCAGCCTTTTGTAGAAGGAAAAAGGCATCGCTGCTCCCACTATAAACAAGAACAGGGGCATGATCAGGTCCCAAAAGCGAAAGCCCTGCCATGGGACATGCGTCAGCTGTTCGTTTATGCCTTGTGTAAGTGTGCCAGGGAAGATATTGGAAAGGCCAGCAAAGATCGCTCCGCCTCCAATGATCCAAAACATATCAAAGCCACGCAGGGCATCCAATGATTCCAGACGTTTTTGGTGCGCTTTATTCTTCATCCCAGGTGTGTTTTTTCTTGAGGTAAGACCTCCAGGTGATGGCCCATTTCTTGGGGTCATCCAAGGGAACATCGTCGATCTTGTGCACCACACTCCGATAGGGAGAGTTTTTCACTTTTTCGGGATCAGAGTAGGCTTCCTCAACGACTTTTTCCAAGCCTGCCAGATATTCATCCAGTTCAGCCTTGGAATAGGCTTCTGTGGGCTCGATGGTAAAGGGCTGCGGCACCACAAAAGGGTGGTGACTCTGCCACAAATGGAATCCAAAATCCGTAAGACGGCGTGTTACATCTTCGCTGGTTACCCCGGTGTCTTTGTACAGCTCCTCCCAACTGTAGCGTACCTGTTCGATGCGGTGTTTTCCTGGTGCATAGGGAGCATTAGCTCCACGTATCTTTTTTATTTTCTCCAGCATGTAATTGTTGTTTAAGACCGCGATATTAGCAACTTCTTTCAGTCCTTCGGCCCCCAAGCTCATGATCCAAGCATAGGCGCGCAGAACCACCGGGAAAACTCCCTGAAATCCTCTAACTTTTCCTATGGTATGCCTGAGATCATAGCGAAGACAGTAGTTATTCCCGTCATAATCCACCAAGGGGACAGGGAGATAATCGATCAGTTCCTCGGTAACTCCGAGTGCCCCCAAGGCAGGCCCTCCGCACCCATGGGGTGAGGCGAATGTCTTGTGCATGTTAAAAAAGCACATGTCAAAACCAGCCTCCAGCGCACGAGTCATACCCAGGATACCATTGGCGTTGGCCTGATCATACCCACAGAGTCCTCCCGCATTGTGCACGATATCGGTAAATTCTCGGATCAAGGGATTGAATATCCCTGTGTCCTCAGGATTGGTGATCAGCAGCCCCGCGGTTCTTTCCGAGACAACGTCCTGAACAGCCTCTGCTGAGATATATCCTTCCTCATTGGAGTTGAGCGTGATGATCTTGTAGCCTTTGACCGCAGCAGCAGCCGCATCGGAAGGATGGGAGAACATGGTGGTGATGATCTCATCTCGCCGCCCTCCTTCTCCCCTATTCGCATGATAGTTATGAATGATGGATGCCATTGCCAAAATGGCGGCTGAGCCGCCTCCCGGCTGCAAAGAGAACCGATCCAGGCCTGATATCTCCTTTAAAAACAATTCGACCTTATACATGATCTCCAAGGCTCCTTGAACCGTTTGGAAATCCTGAAGCGGATGGATATCCGTGACTTTGGGCGAAGAGGCGATGACATCGTTGATCTTGGGATTGTATTTGACGGTACACGTGCCCTGCCCCACATCTATGTTAAAGTCCGCACCTAAACAAGCCTGAGAAAGCCGCAGGAAATGTTTGAGCACCCTCATCTGAGAGACTTCCGGAAGCGCCGGTAAAGTTTTGCGCAGCATGCCTGAGGGGATTGCGGAAAGTCCGTCACCGACCCGATCTTTGATCTCTTTTTCAACCTCAGGCACTGTAATGCCTCTTTCCCCAGGAGTATCGAGTTCAAAGATGATAGGTTCATCCCATTTGGCCTGATGAAAATTTCTCATTCTGATCTTTTTGTTATCTTTCATGCTACCCACCTTTATTCACCCAGAAATGTTTTTAAGGCCGTTACCAAGCTGTCCAGCTCCACTTGACTGTGGACCTCGGTGACACAGTACAAAGCACATTGGCCCAGATCTGGAAATTCATAGGATAAGTCCTTGCCGCCAAAGATATTGTGATCCAGCAGTGCCTGATTTATCTCAGACACTTTCTTCCCGCTTGCTGTGAAATCCACCACAAATTCCTTGAAATGGGCGCTTTGAAATTTAGGCGCTTTAACCCCGGGTATTTCTGAGAGCCGCTGCATAAGATATAAAGATCGCTGCAAAATTCCTTGCCCCAGCTCCTGCATGCCTTTCGGCCCCATAAGAGCCAGATACACCGCTGCGGTGATCCCCCACAGGGCAGAATGAGTTCCCACGAACTCCTTTCCCTCCTCTCGTTTATCAAACGATGTGCGTTCATAAGCTACATCACCGAAGCCATATTCCCCTTCCACGGTCGTACGTGTGATCCCGAACAAGCGTGAGGGATATTCCATCACAAATTTCTCTTCATCATGCGAAGCGATAAATCCTGCTAAACCACCTCCATAGTTGAGATGCATGCCCAGTCCCTGGATATCACCACAGACGATATCGGCTGCATAGTGACTGGGAGGAGTGAGAACACCTAAGGAGGAAGGATCGACTCCAACCAGGCTCAAAGCACCGACGGCATGAGCCAAGTCAGCCATCTGCTGCCCTTGAGTTTCAATAAATCCTAGGTAGGAGGGATTATCAAAATATAATCCTGCCGTTTCTTGGGAAAGTTTAGCTTTGAGATCCTCCATTTTGACCACTCCTGTCTCAGGATCATGTCCGATCAAAATTAGATCCAGGATGGGATAACAATAATTCCTCATCATGGCAAGACGGTCCGGCGATACCGTGTCTGCGATCAGGATCTGTTTGCGTCCAGTGATACGGCCGGCCATCCGGAGCGTGGTACTGGCAGCTTGTCCCCAATCATAGGTAGGAACATTGACCACATCCATATCCACGAGCTCTGCCATGAGGCTTTCGTACTCGAAAAGCGAATGAAAACGACCATGGTCTTCATAAGCTTCGCCCGCATATGCCGTCAGAAATTCCGAACGATGATTGATCTCATCACATATTGCGGGGACATAGTGCTGCCAACAACCGCCTCCCAGAAAACTAATATTTTCCCTACATGTTACATTCTTGGCTAGGATCTCTTCGACGTGCTTCTTTAACTCATGCTCTGAACGTAATGGCTGGGGCAGGTTCATCTCCTTACGCATGCGCAAGGATTCAGGAATATCCTCGTAGAGCTCCTCGATATCTTGAGCTCCGATCTCTTTTAACATCTGAGCCTTGATCTCAGGAACCGAGTTGGGGATGTAGGGGTGAATGAAGTTTCTACGTTTTTCCATGATTAATCCTTACTATATGGTCCGCCCGGAGGTCGGACTCTAGGCGGTTCCGCCACCATCGACCGCTAAATGCGCTCCAGTTACCCAGGGAGAGAGATCGCTGGCAAAAAAGAGGACGGCTTTGGCAACATCCTCGGGAGTCCCCACGCGCGCCAGGGGTCGTTCACCTGCTTCCTTCAGGTATTCCCCATAGTCCAGGCCCAACTGTTGAGCTTCAGACTCTAAGAGAGGTGTATCGATGTCGCCGGGGCAAACGCAGTTAACCCGGATGTTTTGCTGTCCGTGATCGATGGCCATAGCACGAGTCATATTCAGCACACCGCCTTTGGCTGCACAGTAAGAAACGGCTTTCGGGCCGCCCTGAAATGACCACCCGGAACCGATATTGATGATGCTCCCTTTATGTTGAGAGCTCATATGAGGGATGACCTGCTGTGACAGAAGGTAAACCCCTTTCAGCCCCACATTCAAAGTCTTATCCCACTCCTCTTCATCCAGCTCCACACTGTCTTTGCGAAAGATCACGCCTGCGTTATTGACCAGTATATCGATGTGTTTGAACTCATCGATTATCTGTTCCACAACCTTTTGACACTCAGCCGATGAACTGACATCACAGTGGAAAAAAAACGCCTGCCCTTCCCCCGATCGAATTTCCTTTTCTGCCTTTCGGCCCTTAGCTCGATCGATATCCAGTACAATGGATATCGCACCCGCGTCTGCCAATGTTTTCGCGATCGCTTTCCCGATACCGGAGGCGGCGCCAGAGATCACGGCCACCTTGCCGGACAGATCCATAAGTTGTTGTAAATCACTGTGAAGCGGCATGATATTTCCCCCTAATCTTCTAGTCCCTTTATATATTGTCCCGAAGTCTCTCCTCCGTCGATAGCAATCGCTTGCCCCGTGATGAAGGCCGCTTCTTGTGATGCTAAATACGCAAACAAGCCGGCGACTTCCTCGGGAGAAGCATGACGATTGAGAGGAATCCCGGCATTCACTTTTTCCAACATCTCTTCTGTATACTCGGATTTTTGCATGGGAGTTAAAACATAACCCGGACATACGGCATTGACACGCAGCCAAGGTGCAAACTCCATAGCCAAGGTTTTTGCCAATACGATAACACCAGCTTTGGAAGCATTGTAATCCGCATAAAGAGGGTGCCCTTCCAGCCCATTTGTCGATCCAGTAAATAGAATTACGCCATTCTTATGAGGTTTCATCCGTTTGATCGATTCCTGTGCGCAGAGGAACATCCCATCCAGATTGATCCGCTGAACTTTCTGCCACTGCTCATAAGGGATTTCCAGGAAGGGCATACGAACACTGATCCCGGCATTCGAGATAAGCACATCGATACCACCCAAACCATCGTCCACTTGAGAAAACGCCCGCTCGACAGCTCCAGGATCGCTGACATCGACCAAGACACCGTCATTTAAGTCAGGAAAATCGGCTAAAGCCTTGTCCCGTGCGTCCTGATCCCAATCGAAGATCATAACCCGGGCCTTTTCTTCCAAGAATCGTTGTGCTGTGGCCAGGCCTATACCACTGGCCGCACCGGTAATGACGACACGTTTATCTTTTAGGTCTGCATAAACGCCCATACTCTTTCCTCCCGTGTGATTGTTTTATATACCGCGTCCGCATCACACTGTCAATCCAATAGATGTCGATTACAAATATAAATGGCTTTTTTACTGAAATAATCAGAATGCTTCTATGCTCCTCGAGTTAACGCAAAATTCTGATAATACTGAGGTTGCTTCGGCCCTGCAGGTCCCGCAATGACATTTAAATGTTTATAGTAAATATCGACATGGGGATAAATCCGGTTAGAGAGGTTTTGACAAGATAGAAAGATGAATCTATCATAAAGAAAATTCGTGGAAGGAGATGGTTATGGCAGAATCGATCCTGGAACTGGCTAAAAAACAAGTGGTGCTTTTGGACGGAGGGATGGGTACTGAGCTTATAAAAAACGGTTTTACACCCGGAGCCTGCCCGGAGTCATGGAACCTGGTTAAGCCGGATGTGATTAAAAGTATACACAGCGCCTACTATGCAGCCGGCGCGGATGCTGTCTCGACCAACAGCTTTGGGGGAAGCAAAATAAAACTCTCCTCGTATGGCCAGGGTGAACGCTGCTATGAGCTGAATCGAGCCGCATCTGAACTGGCACTCGAAGTGAGGCCGGAAGGCTGTTATGTTGTGGGTAGCATTGGGCCAACCGGGAAATTCCTGAAGCCCATGGGGGAATATGATGAAGAGCAGTTCGTAGACGCCTACAGGGAACAGGCTCGCGGTTTGGCGGACGGCGGAGTGGATTTCATCCTGATCGAAACGCAATATGATCTGGTCGAGACTCTGTGCTGCATCCAAGGTATACGCCAGGCTACGGATATCCCTGTTTTTGTGACCATGACCTTCAATAAAACTCCCCGCGGCTTTTTCACCATCATGGGTGTGGATTTCCCAAAATTTGTTGAAGAAATGTTAATTCAAGGCATTCCAGCCGTTGGCGCCAACTGCACCATCGACAGCAAGGATATGGCGGAGTTCGTGGCAAGTATGCGGGAAGCAACGGAATTGCCCATCATCGTTCAGGCCAATGCCGGGCAGCCTGAACTGAATCCCGACGGTTCCGTCACCTACTCACAGCCCTTAGAGGATTATGTCGGGTATCTTCCACAGATCGTAAAGAATGGAGCTAATATTGTGGGGGGTTGCTGTGGGACCAATCCAGATTACATCAGTGCTATGAAAAAGATTTTAGAGAAGGACTGAAGCTCCGCCGTTCACATTCAAATAAAGTTCGTAAGCTCTAGTTCTTCCCCCCCCCTATAACATTATTTTGCTTTTTTGCTTAAAGTTTAATATCTTGAAACTGCAATGAAAGAACGGATTCTGAGGGGAAATCTATATTTAGGCTCTGCCATTCTTGTTGGAGCCACGATATTGCTGGCGCTCGGATGGAGCTTCATGCAGACCTGGTTCTATATGTTCGCCTGGTGGCCATTCATTCTGATAGTGGACAGCTTGAATTTCCGCAAGAGCGGGATTTCTCCTTTGTTTGAATCAACCGGGAAGTTCACTTACATGCTATTTGTTTCGGTAGGTGTTTGGTTGAGCTTCGAGCTGTTTAATCTGCGTCTTCAGAATTGGTCCTATCACGGTATTCCCATCCAAACCTGGCAGCGCTGGTTGGGGTATTTTGTAGCCTTTGCCTCGGTCATCCCCGCCATTATAGAACTGTCTGTATTCTTTCAGAATGCACTTCAAATCAAGAAATTCTCCCTTTTCCAATTAAAAAATACGCATTCCTTCCGCAAATTCTGTATTTTCTTAGGAATCGTTTGTGGGCTTTTGCCCCTGATATGGCCCCGGATCTTTTTTCCTCTTGTCTGGTTGTGTTTTTTCTTTTTGCTCGAACCGCTAAACCATCGTTTGGGGAATGATTGTTTCCTGAAGGATTTAGAGGATAAGGATTGGAGCCGGTTTTGGAGCTGGGTCCTGGCAGGTTTGACGGCAGGCATCCTCTGGGAATTTTTTAATTTTTGGGCAGGATCGCACTGGGAATACAGCCTTCCCTACCTGAATTTCGGGCGGATTTTCCAGATGCCGGTGTTCGGTTATTTCGGTTTTATTCCCTTTGCCCTGGAGGTCTTTGTTTTGTATACCGTTTTTGTATATGTTTATGAAAAATATTTGTCTAGCCGGGTACACCGACAAGTTTATTGGCTATGCTCAGCACTGGTGATATATATGTTTGTATTCTATCTTATTGATAAGTATTCATTGGTCACGTGATATTTTTCCTGATAGGCGGAGTACAACCAAGGACACAGGAGTTGGCACAACACCAACGTGCATGTCCCAATTGCAAGCATTTTGATATCCAGGATATACGGGTAGATTCATAGGATTCAGCGCCTGTAAACGTAGATGTTGTGAGTTCCGCCATCATCCCCTTGCATGGTAACATCATCGATGAGCTTCACTTCCCAGCCGGGGATCTCATAGTTATGCGATACCACGGTGGTCCCAGGCTTGAGCTGTTTTTCCAAGAATGGCCGCATCAGTTCGTTGGATTCGGTAAGAAGATAGAGGGTTACAACGGTGGCTTCGGAAAAATCTGCCTTGGTCACATCGGCCTGCCGAAATTCCACCAGGCTCTCGACCTTAGCACCTTTAGCATTGATTCTAGACTCTTCAATGCGTTTAGGCTCGAGATCGATGCCGACGCCCCTGATTCCATAGACTCGCGCGGCCATGATAACGATCCGTCCGTCCCCACAACCCAGGTCATAGAGTATGTCCTCCTTGTCGATCTGAGCCATCTTCAGCATTTTTTCCACGACTATGGGCGGAGTCCCCACAAAAGGCGCCAAATCTACGGCATCGAGCCGACCATGAGAGCCTTCATAGAGTTCAAGCGCACCATCCTCATCATAGCGAAAGGAATAGGGCTGCCCGGGATCCAGCAGATAAGTGATCTCTTCATCTCCTCTAGAAAAAGTGCAATCCATAGGACTGACTCCGGGATACCGATCGATCTTTCCCACTTTGATGCTTTTTCGCATGGGGCCTCGCTTGGAGCTTTCAACTTCGATGACATATTGTACCACTTCATTGGTGACATTCCGTATTGTGATCGCCAGTTCCTCGTCTGCAGTATTCACTTTTTCTTGAGCTTGAAAAACAACCGCCATCAGAAGCAGCAGGGCGATCGACAGGACTCTCTTCCTCATCTCATTTCTCCTAAATTAAAACACCCTAATTATAGGAGGTAATCATGTCTTCCGCAAATTAGAAGACCAGTCCATTGACGGAAACTTGAGGCTTTGCCATAATACGGCTTCAATATCAGTTGCCGAGGAGGAACAGCATGTTGTATCGATTTTTAGGAGCGTCCGGGATCAAACTTTCCGCCCTATCCTTCGGAGCTTGGGTAACCTTCAGCGATCAGATCGATGAGACCGTTGCCACAGAATGTATGAAAGCAGCCTATGATGCCGGTGTGAATTTTTTTGATAATGCAGAGGTCTATGCCGGAGGTCGCGCTGAACTCATGATGGGAAGTATCCTGAAAAAGATGGGCTGGAAACGCTCCGATCTGGTCCTCTCAACCAAGATCTTTTGGGGCGGCAGCGGACCGAACGACAGGGGCTTGTCCCGCAAGCATATCTTGGAGGGAACGGATAGTGCGCTGAAACGGCTCCAACAGGACTATGTCGACCTGATCTTCTGTCATCGTCCCGATCAGGATACACCTATCGAAGAGACCGTACGAGCCATGACCCACGTGGTTAACCAAGGCAAGGCATTGTATTGGGGAACAAGTGAATGGAGCCGGGAACAGATTCGAGCAGCATATGACATCGCTCGCCGGGAGCATTTGATTCCCCCTACCATGGATCAGCCTCAGTACAATATGTTTCATCGTGAGCGTGTCGAGAGGGAGTATTATCCGCTCTATGCGGAGATCGGACTGGGCACCACTATCTGGAGCCCGCTGGCAGGTGGTATTTTGACAGGTAAATACAAAGATGGTATCCCCACAGACACACGAACCAAACTCCCAGGTTATCAATGGATCCGGCAGCGTGTTGAAAGCGAGCATGGCCGTCAACAGATACAAAAAGCAGAGCAGCTGCAGAAAATATCAGAAGAATTGGGAGTTAGTTTGGCGCAGATGGCCCTAGCTTGGTGTTTAAAAAGTCCCTTCGTGAGTACAGTCATCACAGGAGCCTCAAAACCGGAACAGGTCAAAGAAAATATGGCCGCGCTCGAGGTGATCCCCAAGCTGACAGATGAGGTAATGACTCGTATAGAAGAAATCTTGGATAATAAGCCTGAACCCGAACCGAGCTTCCGCTGATTTAAAGCATCAACCCTGATCTTACCATCCGAATAAGCATAAATACAAAGGAGATGATGAAAAATACGGCCAGCCCGGTCAGTGCCCAATAAAGCAGAATGACCGGACGGACGGACTCGTC
>JAUWSR010000185.1 GCA_030609975.1 Acidobacteriota bacterium
AACGTAGGATTCGTTTATATCCCGCCAATTCCACTGATCCCGGTT
This sequence comes from Acidobacteriota bacterium, assembly GCA_030609975.1. GTDB lineage: Bacteria > Acidobacteriota > Aminicenantia > Aminicenantales > Aminicenantaceae > JAUWSR01. The sequence continues at coordinate 46 of JAUWSR010000185.1, forward strand.
AGACCTGAGGGCTAAATACGACAAAAGATAATCGAATTGGATGGAGGAGTTCGCTGGGATATTCTCGACAACACCTGTGATTTTAAAGGGCGCCTTGTCTTCAAGCCATATGGTCTTCCCCAGTGCCTCGCCCTCCCCGATCAGCTTTCGGGCAAGTTCCTCCGTAACAATAACAGTATCAGGCTCATCAAAAGCGGTTAGAGGATTCCCCGCTTTGAGCGGAAATGTGAACATCTCTAGAAACCCAGGATTGACCAACAAACCTTTGCAGATGAACGTTCGTTTCCGATGAGTGAGCTTGTATTCGGTGCTGCCAAGGTTCGAGGCCAATAGAATATCCGGGTATTCCTCTTCCAAGTAGCCTGCGATGAGCCCCACCGTGGCCGGATCATGCCACCTGCCGTCTCCACTGTTCAAGATGACTCTGTGCAATTCATTTATGTTTTCATGAAATCTGTCATAACTTCTTTCATAACGCACCCAAAGCAGAATCAGGATGCAAACAGCCATACCGACCGCCAAGCCGGTTATGCTGATGAAAGAGTAGATCTTCTGCCGCCGGATGTTTCTCCAGGTGAGCTTCACATAAGTTGTAAACATGGATGCGTTCCAGTAGAACCAAAACGATGCGGAAGAGACGAATGCCTTGACGATCTGAATCCAGTACCAGCCACGTGCTCTCAGGAAGCGTTTTGTCCTGATAAGATCACGGTAATTTTCCTCCAGGTCCCCGGCAATGGATTCCGCCTCTTCAGAAGAGAGAAAAGCGCGCAGTAGTCTCTCTCCCCACTTGGATGCTTTCCTTGGCTTACTTTTCATTTGACTTCCTTGAGGACCTCTCGGCTCAGAAAATTCTTCCATATTGTGTCTTGTTCGGCCTTGAGTTCTTTAAGAGCATCAATGCCCAAAGATGTGACCTTATAGAGTTTTTTCCTCCGTCCCCCTCTTTTTGCTGTCGCCTCCCCAATGGAAGAGGCGATGAATCCCTTTTTTTCGAGCTTGAGCAGTGGTTTGTGAATGATCCCGACCGACCAATCCTTGGATATGATCTGCGAGAGATATTCCTTTATGGCTAACAGATACGCATTGTCCTGAAGTTCCCACACAGCTAACAGGACCTGCTCTTCGCGTCGTGATAAAGTGTCCATATCTGCTCCTTTTTGTCTATCTGTTAGAAAAAGTAAAACAAATACGAAGACTTGTCAAGTGATTATTTAGAAAAAGTAAAACAAATACAGATCACGTCGTCGCTGCGGTAAGATCAGCTCGCCCGAAGGGTGAAAGATTCAGGTGGATCATTCGTAACGAAGAGCTTTGACAGGATCGGAATTAGCAGCACGGATGGAGTGGAAGCTGACTGTGAATAAAGAGATGAGCGCTGCTGCCACAGTGGAAACGATAAAAATACCGACACCGATGTCTATCCGATAGGCAAAATCATTCAACCAGCGCTGCATCATGAAATAGGCTACCGGCCAGGCGATGAGGTTGGCCAAAAGCACAAACTTCAGGTAGGTCTTGGAAAGCAGCATAACCAGCCCTCCTATTCCCGCCCCCAGCACCTTACGGATCCCGATCTCTTTGGTCCTGCGTTCGACCGTGTGTGAGGCCAATCCAAAAAGCCCCAAGCAAGCAATAAATATCGCCAGAGCGGTAAATCCCCGGGTGAGCGATCCAAAAGAGGTCTCCCTCCGGTAGAGCTGATCGAACTCATCATCCAGGAACACAAACTCCACAGGATTGCCTGGAAAGAGCTCGTTCCAAGCCTGCTTGAGATGATCGATGGCGGCTGGAATCGAACCTGCGCGCAGCTTGAGAGAGAGGGAACTGTTGGGCCCCGGCCTGAAGACAGTGACCAAAGGCTCCACCACGTGCCGCATGGTGGCAAAGTGGAAATCGCCGATAATCCCCACGACTTTCAGGTCACTGTTGTTGAAGGTTTTACCCAACGGTTCATCCCAGCCCAACGCCGAAACGGCCGCCTGATTGATGATCACGGCCTGTTCCGCATCCGTCCCGAATTCTTTCGAAAAATTGCGTCCTGCGACCAGTTCGATACCCATAGTTTCCAGGAAATGCTCGTCCATGCTCATGCTGGAGACGACCCAGACATCATCTTCGCTGGTACCCTCCGGCTGGATACTGATTCGTCCCATGGTCCGACCCGGCACATTTCCGGATGCCGACCAAGAAAGGATGGCCGGCGACTGAGCCAGTTTTTCCACCAATGGATCGAAGCTTTGTGTGGTCTCCCGGCTAAGGCCGATGGTCAACACCTGTTCCCGTTCATACCCCACATCTTTGTGCTTGATAAATTGGATCTGTTGGTAGACCACACCGCTGCCGATGATGAGTGCGATCGAGATAGAAAACTGCACGATCACCAGCACTCGCCGCATAGCCATACCGTAGCTCCCAGTCAAAGCAGATCCGCGCAGCACCTGGGAAGGCCGGAAGGATGAAAGGACAAAGGCAGGCCAACTGCCGGCTAAAAGTCCTGTCAAAATCGTACCGGCCAACATTCCCGCAACGATCAGGGGCTGCAGAAATAACCTGAGATCCAGGCTCATATCAAAGGCCGCATTGAGATAGACACTGGCCAGCGAAACCAGGCCGAAAGCGATAACCAGCCCTCCCACACAAAGCAGGATAGACTCCCCGATAAACTGCCAGATCAACTGCCGCCTGCGGGCGCCCACCACCTTGCGCATGCCGACTTCCCGGGCACGACTGTGCGAGCGGGCGGTAGAGAGATTCATGAAATTGAAAACAGCGATCAGCAGGATAAAGAAGGCGACCGCGCTCATGGCGTATACATAGCCCATGTCCCCTTTATTTTGGTTGTGACGGTCGAAAACTATGTTTTTAGAATGAAGGTGTATCTCATTGAGTGGTTGATTGGTAACGGAAAAGTTCTCCTCGACACCATTTTTCCGGAGGACACCGATCAGTTTCTCCTCCAGGTCCCTGTTTTCGGCTCCCTCACGCAGCAGTACATAGGTGGGAGCGGAGATCCATCCCCAGTTGCGCAGATGCTCTCCAAAACCCCCTTCCTCATCAGGAAAATTAAGCGATACCATGACATCGAACTGCAGATGAGAATTGCTGGGGATTTCAGCAAGTATACCCGTAACCCGGAGCTGGCTTTCATCCCACATGAAGGTCTCGCCGATGGGATCTCGGTCACCGAACATGGTCCGTGCCATATCTTCCGAAAGCACCACGGTATAGGGCTCCTGCAGGACCATCTCCGGATCTCCAGACAAAAGCCCGAAGTCGAATATCTTAAAGACATTGGGGTCGGCAAAGACCATGTCGCGCGTGTAAAAGCGTTTCTCCTCGATCCGGAGAGGCTGGCGTCCTCGAGACATGATCCGGACAGCCGCCTCCACCTCCGGGATGTCATTGGGGATCTCCGGTCCCATCGCCACAAACGTGATGCCGGCATAGGTGTTGGTCACTCCCAGGGATTTATCCAAAAGCAGCACTCTCTGAATACGGTCAGCCTTGGCATGGAATTGGTCAAAGGACAGCTCCCTCTGCACATAGAGGAATATCACCAAGCTGGCAGCCATCCCCATGGCTAAACCCAGGATATTGATCAAGGTGTGCCCTTTGTGCTTTCTTAAATTACGGATGGCGGTTATCAGGTAGTTTTTCCACATATCAAAACTCTCCTCGAAAGGCCTCTCTTTATTAAATCGGTCCATTCAGCGAATAGACCCCATATATATAACAATCTCTGTAGCTTATACGTCTGAAACATCTAAATGGTTACGTGCAGGAGTGATCCACACATCTCGACCTATTTGGGAGGATTATGCTGCATCGACATTTAATGCTCACTGGAGTAAACTTTGTCCAAATCCGATAGAAGTGAAAATGCTCAAAGATTTCGGTCGGCGCAAAACCAGCTTAGGAGAGAAGTTATCCCGAATATTCACTATTGCTATAGGCCTGATCATCTTTGCCCTTATCATCAACATGCTTTTTCATCTGGCCGACTTTATACCTTCGGACCAAAAGCGGGATGATAAAGAGCTCACCCAACAGGAACGGCGACTGCTGGAGAGGCTGGAAGTAACGGCCATCGATGCCGGTTTTCTCAAACAACAGGCGGGAATCCGGGAGATCTATGTACCCGGAGTCGTGGTCAGACTGGTCAACACCTCGGAAGAAGAGATCCCTTTTATGCAGCTACGTATCGACTTCAGCAAGGAAGGTCGATCCGTCTGTGTGGGCGGTCTGTCCGTGACCGATTTTAAGCCCGGCGAAAACTGGGAAGTCCTGATCAAGTGTTCGGATTCCGTTTTTACCGGTACGGTCCTCTATGGGATCGATGAAGAGGATGCCGAGGCGGGCTTAGATTACGAGATGACGATCGAATATGGCCGCACACGAATCGTCGTCCTAAAGGATGTCCTGCCTTATAATATTTTCTTTAAATAAGCCCCAACCTATGGGTTTATAGTCCAGCTGCTTCCTGAAACAAGCGGTTTTGAACATTACTCAATCCCGTTGAAGTGTTAGCAAAAACGATCACACCTATACCACTTTGCGAAAGGAACTGCATGGTGGTGGAAATCCCGGGATCGCCACCGCCATGCCCCCACATGTTTTCATCATCCGACCAGAGTCGCTCGGACCAGCAGAGGCCCCGCTCAAAATGGTCCCGTGATAACATGGTCTCTACCGTGGTTTGCTTGAGAATTCGAGCCCCCTTATAGATGCCCTTGTTGATATAGGCCGATAGAAATCGGGCCAACTGAAATACGCTCGTACGGATCAGACCATCCGGATAGTTGAAAAAACTATAAAGACAGTTGGGATAGAACCCTCCCTCCTCCATTTTTTTCAACGTCTCACCGCCTTCAAGCAATACGCGACGTGACTTACCGGGAGGCAGGTAGGTGTAGGGCAAGGCATGTCTCGCGAGATCAAGGTCCTTGAGATACCAGGATGTATGCTTCATATCGAGGGGAGCAAAGATATTCGCCCGGCAATATTCACTGAAAGGTATCTTAGCAATCCTCTCAACCAGATATCCCAAGAGTCCAAAACCGACATTGGTGTAGGCACGCGGTCGAGTGGGCAGCTCCCCTTCCTGTCCGGGTTTCCACTCATGAAAATTCCCCTTCTCAGCATAATACTTTGCCCCCGGAGTGAAATATTCACGGATCCACGTTTCCAAAGAAACAGAAGGATCACCGCAGGCATAACTCTGACCGTAGGCCGGGCCATCCATAATGGAGGATCGATGGGTAAGCAACTGTCGGAAGGTGATGGGAGCATCGGGATATTGGGGATTTCGGACCTTGAAAGGCAAATACGCATTGATGTCATCATCAAGTTTGAACATGCCCTGTTCCCAAAGCTGCATCACCGCGGTGGCTGTAAAGGTTTTGGAGACCGAGCCGATGTTCTGGACGGTTTTTTGAAGGTCGTAAGGGATTTTTTTTTCAATATCGGCCCAACCATAACCGTTTGACCAGGCGATACTCCCATCTTTAATGATACAGGCTCCCAGCCCCGGAATATGATTGTTCTCCATTTGAGAAAGGATAAAGTTATTCAAATTTTCTTCTTGAGGAAGTGCCGGCTGAAAAACGAAGAAACTTCCGGTAGTGATGGCAGCACTTTTAATAAAGCGACGTCTGGATATTTTCATGGTTTTCCCCTTCTCACGATCTTACACAATATCTTCTCGTTAAAAGATACGGAAAAGCTTATGAGAAGTTACTATAGTGATCACCAAAGCAATTTTATTGACATGCCCCACAATCTCCGATGTAATAATCCTAATATCTATGGACCAACTTGAGGACACTGTCATGAAAAAAATAAAGCGAAGAGAATTTTTAAAAACCTCCATTTCCGCAGTTGCAGCAGCCACCATAGTCCCCCGCCCTATCTTAGGCGGCAAGGGATATGCAGCCCCCAGTGATAGGCTCAATATCGCCGGTATCGGTGTAGGAGGACAAGGCGGCGGGGATTTGAGGCAGATGGAAGGTGAAAACATCGTCGCACTCTGCGATGTGGACTGGGATAGAGCAGCACGAACTTTCGAAAGATATCCCGATGCACGCCGCTACAAAGATTTCCGTGTCATGCTGGAGAAACAAAAAGATATCGATGCCGTGGTCGTGGCCACAGCCGACCACACTCATGCCGTGGCAGCCATGGCGGCCATCCAGATGGGGAAACACGTATACTGCGAAAAACCGCTGACGCATACCATCTATGAAGCTCGGACTCTAACTCAGGCTGCACATGAAGCAGGTGTAGCCACTCAGATGGGTAACCAGGGCCATGCCATGGAAAGTATGCGCATCCTGTGCGAGTGGATCTGGGACGGCGCCATCGGTGAGGTCGCTGAGGTCCACGCCTGGACTCCCCATCCTGTCTGGCCGCAGGGCATCGACCGCCCTCAGGAGACACCCCCGGTTCCATCCACTCTGGATTGGGATCTATGGCTAGGTCCGGCTCCATCACGACCCTACCATCCCTGCTATCTACCTCAACTCTGGCGCGGTTGGTGGGATTTTGGAACCGGAGGCCTGGGCGATATGGGCTGTCACATATTTGATCATATCGTATGGTCCCTGAAACTGGGTGCGCCAACCAGTGTGGAGGCAAGTTTTTCCTGGTTTGTGCCGGAAGTGACATGGGATAAGCCTAAAAACACAGAAACCTTTCCCAGAGCATCGATCGTCACCTACAAATTCCCGGGCCGCCAAGGCTTCCCGCCCTTGACTTTAACCTGGTATGACGGGGGTTTGATGCCGCCGCGTCCCGAAGAGTTGGCCACTGACGCTAAGATGGGAGACACATATGGCGGGGCTTTGTATGTCGGGGACAAGGGAAAGATATTATGCGGCTCCCACGGAGCCAACAGCCTGCGGATCCTCCCCGAAGAACGCATGCGGGATTACAGGCGCCCCCCAAAGACTCTCGCCCGCTCAATCGGTCATCACAAGGAATGGATCGAAGCCTGTAAAGGTGGCGAGCCGGCCGGGTCTAATTTTAACTACGGTGGCCCCATGACCGAAACCGTCCTACTGGGAAACATCGCCATGCAAACCGGGGTGAAGTTGATCTGGGATGCAGAAAGCATGAGCTTCCCCAACTCCCCGGAGGCCAACCGGTTCATCCACAAGACCTACCGGGACGGTTGGAGCCTGTAAAGATAGAAAAAATTCAACTTTACCTGGATAGATCAAGACAGATCACCAACTCTGATGATTCATCCGGGTCAGGTTCTTTGTCCGTTTAATTCAGATTGGAGGCGGAACGGATAAAATCAGCGACATCCTTTTTGAACTTGATGATCGAGGGCTTGTGGATATACATCATGTGCCCGGCCTCGTAATATCCCATCTTGATCCTGTCTTTGTATTCATCATTAAATCCCATCTGGGAAAAGGTGTACTCCGTACCGAAGTAAGGGGTAGCCCCATCGTAAAAACCGTTGCAGCAGAAAACCTGCAGGTCCGGGTTCTCTGCCA
>JAUWSR010000007.1 GCA_030609975.1 Acidobacteriota bacterium
GCTTCGCCCTCCATGCCTCATATCTGCAGCAATCTCAACTCGTGAATAATTCAAGCTGATAGAAATAGAAGTTATTATTAGAGCAAATTTCATACCAAATCGCATCAGAGGCAACTTCAATGTTTTCTACCAGATAGACAGGTATAGTATACTCTAAAAGCATAAGGATGTAAAGATTCTTTACGGAAAAGGAAAATCTAGCTTACCACTTGCCGTCCATCTGGAACTCCGCACCATCCAGCCAAAAACCGGAATTATTGACGGAGTCGTGTTGGGCCTGCAAGAGGTCATAGTGAAATTTTTCTTCTTCAGCGATATCCTGAAAGATTTTGGCAGCAACGGGATCGTCCGCTTCAGCGGCCGCATTTTGGAAGAAAGTGATAGCGGCCATCTCAAGTTCCATGCCGATGCTCAGGGCTTCGGTGTCGCTTTTTCCTTCGCCTCGGCTCATTCGTTCTTTCAGTTTCTCTACTAAGGGGGCTTCACCCTCGAGATCACGATGCCCGATATATTTTTTCCAATCATCTCCTCCCAGGATCTGACTGAACAGCTTGCTAAAAGTTTCCAGATGCTTCGCTTCCTCTTCGGCCAGAAAGAGGAACATCTTTTTCCCCTTCTCGTGCTGAGTGACCTCAGCAGCGTGATAGAAGAATTTCCGTCCGTTGACCTCCAGTTTTATAGAACCGATGATAGCCTTTTCGATTTGTTTGCTTATTTCTACCATTTTCTCCTCATACTCTTATAAATTGTTTATTTTTATTACCGGAATTAATGACAATGAATACACCTGAACTATCCCAATGTCGATACTTGTTTCAAAAAAACAATATCAAATATTTACATTGTTCATAATAGTACACTTGAACGGTATTGACAATAAAACCTTCGATTTATTGTTCTCCGGACCCCTGCCGGCGACCGATCTCCGTATCATAGATCTCACCTCTCACACGGCAGACAAAATGGTTATGGGCGCAGGTCCTGCCGCTGCAAAACATAGAAATCCCGCAGGCGCTCCTGGTATTTGAAATAGCAAAAATCAATGATGCGATATCCCCTTCCCAATAAAGCATGGAAGGCCTGACGTGTCTGCCTCCTCCATTGGAGGGGGATGCTGCGGACCTCGGGATCGGTAACATCAGTCTCCTGTAACATCCGGTAATAATCATAGGGAATCTCCACCAGCGCAAAATCAGGTTCCTGGCCCCCGGTATGTCCGCCTTCATCGGCAAATATGAAATCACCCGCCTGAGCTGTTTCCAAACGGATCGGCCCGGTCTTCCCCTGCACCTCCTGAACATCTGACCCGACAGCGAGACAACCCGCAGCCATCAATTCCTTTATATCGTACCCCGGACGGGAGACCTGTTTTAGTAGATCCCAAGATACCCAGAATCTATCACTGGGAACATCCAGCCGATTCAATCTGCCCGCAAAACCCTCATAGCAGGCATCCTTATAGGAAATGATCTCCATACCCAAAGCATGAATGATTCGGTAGGCATTGACCCCAACCAAAGGATCAAATGTACAGGTGATGGTCTGAACTCCCAGAATCTGCTGTACTTTTTGCTTTTGGAATTCTTTGAGCCTCATCCCCAGGTTAAACCCTTGAAAATCCGGCCGCACGGCTGCATATTGAGAATAAAATACAAGATTCCGGGATTCACGGTAGGCGATGTCTTTGTCTTTAACACCCACATATCCAAAGGTAAACGCCGCCAGATGGTCCTGATCCTTTTGAAAACAGCCCTGTTCGTCTTCAGTGAAAATGCCGATAAAAAGACTGCTGCCGTTGTTATAATAATTTTCACTGGCCATATTGCGGGGGCCGGAAAACGCATCTTCAGGGTCCTCCCAGATCTGGCTGCGGAGCTGCTCATATTTACAATAATCCTCTGCCCTCCCGGTGGTCTCCACAGCTAATAGAAAACGCCTGCCTTCGATCTCTTGCACAACTTCGAGTTCTTTGCTCATATTCTCAAATCCATATATTTCATTCGTCCGTTTTTATAAGAATAATACGAAACAAAAGATTTGTATAGCCTGGAATATGTCGTAGTCGAGATAGATGAGGGGCCAATTGGCGAAAAGCATTTAAAATCCAGGAGCATTCTGTTAAAGTTAGAAGTTCCTCAGAAAGCAATACACTATGAAGCAAAAAGGAGGCACATTATGAAGACTCTTGGAACATTCTTGAGAGGTTTTTTGATCATGACAACAGCCTTATCCCTGCAGGCCGCGCAGGTTCAGTTCAAGACCCTGAACCAGGCTTCTGATCTGCCCGAAAGCATCACCGATGCCTGGGAAAAGGGCGATCTCTTTGCCAACTTCGGGGATTATGTTGTCATCTTTGGAGGATCTGCACGCAGCTCTTTGTCCTATACCAATTATCCTGTTGGGGATACTAAGGGATGTATCCTGAGTTTTGTACCCACCCGCAGCGGAATCAAAAGTGATGTCTGTTTGGGATCTCCTTATCTCAAGCTGAAAGACCGGCGGGAATACATCAGCTACACCTCCGTTGTGCCGCTCGATCGTCCCGTACGCAACCGCAGAGCGGTGCAAGCCACCGGTTCTTTTACAAGCGTCTTTGGAGAAAAAGCTCAAGTTAGAACCCTGTACCGCTTTTTCCCTGAACAAGGCAAGATCGATATTACATCGACCCTGACCAACACAGGTCAAAAACCTTTAGAAAAGTTCAGCTATTCCCTGTATACCAACACCAAAACCGGTTACAATTTCAGCCCATTCCACAGAGAACATCAGCCTGAACTGAATTTCCGGGTCTATCTCAAGCCTCAACATGCCCTGGTATGGATGGATATGAATCCTGTTTTGAAACCAGACGAGGAACGAAAAGACACGCTCGCCCCCGGTGAAGCCTACAGCGTTCACTACACACTTCGGGTTGATGCCGATGCCAATGCTTTGCTGGAACGCATGTACTCAGCTCTGGATGTCCAGACCGAACGCCTCAAGCTGGAATTGGAAAATTTTTCAGGACAGGAAGGAGAGATCGTCATCCGGGAAGTGGTATCCGGAGCTCTCTATTACAGGACATTCTTCTCGGATACCGGCAGACTGGAAGCAACTCTCCCTCAAGGGACATACCAAGTTCGCGGCCATCTCTTCCCCAGTACCAGCACACGCGTGATCACCATCGAAGCAGGAGGCGAGAATACGCTCTCCCTAAAAGCGACCCCTCTGGGACAGGTCACGGCCCGGATCTCAGATCCAAAAGGGAATTATGTGCCCGGAAAGGTCACTTTCGTAGGGATGCAGCCCACGGCCTCCCCCTATTTCAAACCGGTTAATCCCATAGAGTCCGGCAGGAGCTGGGAGAGCTTCAAGAACTCCAGCTTCCCCGGAGAGCAAGGCCAGTCCGTCGAACTCCCAACAGGCACTTATTTGGTTTTCGCCTCGCGCGGTCCGGAATACACCTTCGACCAAAAGATCATAGAAATTCTGGAAGGCGATAAAAAATCGCTTGATTTTGTGATCAAGAAAACCCTGGATACCACAGGCTTGATCTCGGTCGATCCTCACCTGCATACGCAAAAATCCGATGGCAATATGCTCACTCCGGAGAGACTGCGGTCCTGCATTGCCGAAGGTCTGGAGGTCGCCGTTTCTACCGACCACAATTACATCGAAGATTACCACACCGTCCTCAACGAAAAGGATTTAGATAAATACTTGGCGGTTATCTACGGAAATGAAATCACCGTTTCAGGCATGATCCATTACAACAGCTATCCTCTCAAATATCGTCCGGAAGAGAGGGATAACGGAGCCATCGATCCCGTCTCTCCGACAGTGACTCCTCTTTTTGAACGCAGTCGTACGAAGGATCCGGAAGCGCTCCTCCAAGTGAATCATCCACGCAGCGGAACCATCGGCTATTTTAACCAGTACAAACTCGATCCCGAGACGGCCGCCTTCGCGCTGGAGAATTTCGATACCAACTTTGATGTGCTTGAGGTCTTGAATGGACCTTATTACCACTCAGCCAACGCCGAATCCATCCGCGACTGGTTCAATCTCTTGAATCGGGGCTACTACTTTCCATTGGTAGGGTCTTCCGATTCTCATGGGATCGACCGCAGTGAGCCGGGTTATTCACGCACCTATGTCCTCTATGACGGTCAGACAGGGCCCGGGTTGGATCAAGCGGCCCTGATCGCAGCCATGAAGAAGGGACGTTCATTTGCCAGTAACGGCCCCCTTGTTGCAGTCCATGTCAACAACACCTACACCTACGGCGATACCTGCACGGATACCGATGGACAGGTCGACCTGAAGGTTCGGGTTCAAAGAGCCCCGTGGATACACTTGAGCGAAGTCAGTCTCATCATCAACGGCAAACGCCGGATGGGCTATCCCATTCAAGGAGAAAAGGCCGAGGCTCAAGATCTCACGTTCACTCTGGACGTCCCCCTGGAACACGATGCGACCCTGGTCGTGGAAGTTATGGGAAAAAGCGGTTTATATCCGGTCATGCAGAGACCAACTTCAGGTCAAATCGAGAGTGCCATCCTGGCCTATGCTCTCACCAATCCGATATTTGTCGACGTCGATGGCAATGGTCGTTTCGACCCTCCTCTTCCTGAAAAGATCCGGCTCCTTCCCTCGATCCCTGATCTTGAAAAAACGGAGCCGGCAAAAAAATAGACGGGAGCGACCGGATACTATCCCTATATACAAAAAGATTTGAGTAAATCTTCAATTTGAATATAATAACAGCAGCAGCTGTCGCTGCGGAACTTTTGATATGCAAGACTCTATTACAAAAGCTACACCACGTATCACCACCATTATAAATCCCAATGCGGCGAATAAAAAGTGGAAGCGGAACGTCCTGGTACGCACCTATCTCCAAAAACACCTGCCCGGGGATTTTGTCGACACCCACAAAGACAAAGCCTTCACGGTTCAGACAGCTAAAGAACTGTGCGCCCATAACGATGTCATCGTTGCCGCAGGAGGGGACGGCACCATCGCCGATGTCATCCAGGGTATTATAGATTCCGGACGGGCGGAACAGGTAACTTTGGGTATTCTTCCCTTAGGCAGTGGCAATGCGCTGCGTATTTCTCTAGGAATACCGCTGAATCTCCCGCGTGCGATCAAGATCATAAAAGCAGGCAGAGTCCGAGAGATCGATGTGATCGACTTCAACGGGCGTATCGCAACCTTTGGAAGTATTGGTGCGACAGCCGAGATCACTACGGAGAAACTGCAGAACAAGATTCCAGGTTTTTTCGGTCACATCCTGGCCGCACGTATCATGAGCAAGCTCTCCAGGGAGGAACAGGAGGTCGAGCTCTTTGGGGGGATCGAGGATTCCGGAGAACCGTTCGAACATAAACACATGAAACTAAAAGTCTTTGATGCCGTTATTGGAAAAACCAATCACTTTGGCTACGGGTGGAAGATCGCACCTGAGGCCGAGATCGACGACGGCTACATCGATGTCACTTTCTTCGAGATCAGCAGCAGCAAATTTCTGCTTTACTTCCCCAGCATCTATTTCGGCACATTCCAAAAAACCCAGAAGCACTACAAAGCCAGAAAGGTTATACTGAGGGGCAAAAAAATGCCGGTTCAGTACAATGGGGAATCAATGGGAAAAAAGGACAAGGTGGAGCTGAATATCCTTCCTCGTGCTTTAAAAGTCCTCGTGCCTTAGAATCAACCAAGTTTTATCGGATTTTAGTTTTGATTTTTGCGTGCTTCGTTGACCATGGTCTTCACTTCCTCGAGCAACAAAGGAGCCCTGTAAACAAATCCATCCTTGATGGTCCACTGAACACCGCCGTTCTTCACCAACTTGTCGTTTTTTAACTCCCAGACTCCGGTGGGGTAAAGGTATTTCAGGTTCTGCAGGGGATTGCCCTCCACGAGGATCAGATCTGCTAAAAAACCTTGCCGGATACGACCCAACTGCCCCTCTTTCCCCAGGATACGGGCATTGTTACCGGTGGCGTGCTGGATGACATCGATGGGATGAAAACCGGCTTCCTGGTGCAGCTCCAACTCTCGGATCAGGCTGAAGCCATAGAGCATATAGATATAACCCGCATCCTCACCACAACCAACCACTCCCCCCATATTGGCGTAGTCCTTTACAGCCTTCATCCAGATCTTGTAGTTCTCCTTCCAGAAGACTTCATCGGTGGTTGACCAATCCCAGTGGTAAGACCCGTGGTTGGCCGGGCTGGGTGAAAAATATTCCTCCAGGACGGGATGCAGGTAATCTCTAAACCAGGGTTGATTCATGGCACGGAGCAGATCCCGGTTGGCTTCGTAGATCACAAAAGTGGGGCACCACGCCACTCCCTTCTCCACCAAAGTCTCCAGAACCTGTTTGAGTCTAGCGGGATCCGCCTCTCTCCATAAATGGCCGGCATAACGGAAGCGGTGGTTCTCATCATTATAGTTATACCAATAGGGAAAGTTCTGAGAACCCAATAAGGCTGCATCCGGAACCCCATACCAGTGCTCGATGCTGGTCACGCCAAAAGCAGCATCATCCCAGGCATCTGTCTCTTCCACTCCCACATGATGAGAAACCCTTAATCCAAGTTTGTGAGCCTCCTCCAGAGCCGCTTGCATGATATCCCGGTCCATCCCAAAGATCTTCACACCATCTGCTCCCGCCTTTTGGATGTTCTGGACACTTCGGCGGGCTTCGGCAGGAGTCCGTCCCCCCACGCGCATATAAAGGAACATCCGAGGTGCGGTGATCTGCCCGTCTCGGCTCTTCTGCCGTTCTTTCAGGGTTTTCAGTGTATTGCTCCCCACATCCCGCACCGTCGTGATGCCACAGGCTAACCAGAGCTTGTACAGATAATCAAAAGGAATGGGCGTAGAACCCCGGCTGTCATGAATGTGAGCATGAAGGTTTATGAGTCCGGGCAAGGCATACATCCCGGTCCCATCCAGAACGTGTGTTTCACTGCCGTAAGGATCTGCTCCCAGACGCACACCTCGGAGAGATTGAATCGTGTTTCCTTCGATAACGATATCCAAAGGCCCGGACGCCGGAGTTCCATTTCCATCCACCACCATCACATTGCGGATGATCAGCCGTTCATATCGGTTTCCACTCTCAACTCCCCGGGTTTCTCCATAAATACTCAGCGTAAGTATAAGTATACTGCCCAGAAGAGTTCCTAGTTTGAATAAATTGGCCGGTTTTTGCATAATTGCCTCCAAATAAACTTAACTTGACTTATCCAGGTTATATGGAATTTAGGCAGAAACGACGAGAAGCAGGGCTTGGAAGGCCTCCGTGTGAAAGGTTTTTCCGGAAAGTTTCTGAAGACTTTCCATGGACCCATATTCCTCCATTCCCTGAAAGGGGGGCAGGTGATTCACGATCTTGTCATAGATCTGGGCCAGAGCCACAATGCTTACACCTAGAGAAATCTCTGGTAAGTCCTTGTCCAGTTTCTCCGCTTCTTTCACGTAGTGAAGCAAGTAAGCATTCAATAAGGGCTGCACCTCTTTCAACAGGGAAGATGTCGACTTCAACAGGACCTTTTCTCGGTCCCCCAATTTTGCTTGATCAGCCGGAGATTCCTGGCTTAAAAAATCCGTCATTTCCACGAACAAAGGTAAGCTGGAACTCAGCTCTCCTGCTTGAGAGAGCAGGGATGCCGATTTGATGTTTTCGATCTCATGGCGCTCAAGTCCGGCCGCCGCCGCGATCTTGCCCGCCGACTGGGCAACCCGAATAGAGGCGGGGGACACCTCATCTGCGCTTTCTAAATATTTGAACATGATCTCCAGAACACCGATGTAGGCATTCCGCAATTTCTCCAGTTTAGTCTCACGTTGTTCCGAGAAAAAGCCGATCAAAGCTCCGGTAAGAACCAGGAAACTCCCCCATGCGACCAGATTGATGACCTGGTCAAATACGAAATATCCATGGGGCCCTGACACCATCTCCATGGTGATGAGGTATAAAATGACGACCAATACAGAGAAGACCGCAGTCAATACCGCCCGCCGCTGCCCCAGGAATACGCCAGAAAGAATCACAGGGAGGAAAAAGAAATTTAAAAAGGAGAATTTGTAGTGAACCAGGAAGGCGATCGCCAGAATCCCTATAAAGATGAGCAGCAGAAGGGATCCTTCAAAATGCTCGACAACAAAACTCTTGAGTTTTCGAAACATTCGATCTCGAGAAATATATATCACCGCCCATCCATTTAGTCAACATAAATCACGGGGTGGCAACATATGCTATAATTAAAAGAGGTTTTTTCGTCGCTGCGGGTGTTTTATCTCAGGAATGCACGATGAGGTTGCTTCGTCGCTGCGCTCCTCGCAATGACGTTTATTGGTTAATAACATTCATAGATTAAATGGCATATATAGGTTTCAACACACTCCAAAAAAGGGAAGAGACGATGAGTAAAATTTTTGGAATAATTTTGATCATACTTGTGCTAACGGCAGGCTGTCATTTCCACATGGATCTGCTGGGAAAAGAAAAGATCGAAGAGGTTACATTCGAAAAGAGCAAGGCCAAAGAAAAAATCCTCTTGATCGATATCGATGGGATGATCGCCACAACCACAAATCCCAGTCTTCTGAGAACAAAGGATGGCAATGTCATTTCCCGTGTTTATTACCGTCTACAAAAAGCTACCGAGGACCCCAGGATCCGCGCTGTCATCATTAGGTTGGATACTCCCGGAGGTGAGGTTACAACCAGCGACATCATTCACAACGAGATCCTGCGGTTCAAGGCCGAAACCGAGATTCCTGTGGTCGCCTTGATGATGGGACTGGCAACTTCGGGGGGTTATTATATTGCCTCCGCATGCGACCACATCATCGCGCATCCTTCGACCATAACCGGCAGTATCGGAGTCATCTCGGTTTTTCCCAACATCGAATCGCTGTTCGGGAAGATCGGTGTAGAGATGAACGTGATCACTTCCGGAGACATGAAAGATTCCGGCAGTCCCTTTCGAGAAATGAAGAGCGAGGAAAAAGAGGTTTTTCAGACCATCGTCGATACCTTTTACCAGAAATTTCTCCAAGTGGTATACGAGGGTCGGAAAGAACAGATCTCCATGGAAAAGCTGCAAAAGATCGCAGACGGGCGCGTTTATACGGCGCAACAAGCACTGGAATTCAAGCTGATCGACGAGATCGGCTACATCGATTCCGCCATCGACAAAGCCCTCGCCTTGTCTGATCTGTCCGAGGCCAAGATCGTGGGATTCACCTATTATCCCAAAAGCAAGACCAATCTCTACGCCACTCAACTGCAGGAATTTCCTACTTTAGGGAATGAAGACCTTCAGGAAATGCTGCAGACCTTAAAAAGCGGATTTTACTATCTCTGGATCCCTCAGATTGGACGCTAAGCATCCCCCCCTTTTGAAAAAATGGCAAGCAGGAGGTTGCGATCCTTGGCGGTCATAGTTAAGCGCCCAAACAGGTCATGGACCATGGCCGTGACATGGGTTTTGTTCACCGGATGAATAAAGCCCTTGTCTTCCAGCTTCATTAATATTCTATCGATACACTCTTTCTGTTCCGCACGGGGAAGCTGGGATTCCTGGCCGGCGGGAGGCTCGGCCTGGAATCCTTCCCGAAACAGGGGAAATAGGCTCAGCAGCACGGCAGAGGCCAGATTGTAAGAGGGCTGGGACGAGGCCTGAGGAATCTGGAAACGGAAGTTGGAGTGGAGCAACTCCGTTGATTCCAATCCTGTACGCTCATTGCCGAAAAGAAGACCGATTTGGATATCAGGGGCTGCGGTTGAGATATTCCCGATCGCTTCCTCCCTGGTGAGCATGGGAAAATTCTTCCGCTTCCTGGCCACGGCCGCATACACCACCTGCTGGTCTGCCACAGCGGCTGCTACAGTCGGAAAAATTTCCGCCTCGTGTAATATTTCATCAGCATGCACAGCTGTCACGAAAGCTTGCCGAGGCAGAGGTCCCTCCCAGACCAAGCGCAGCCGTTTGAAACCGGTATTCTGCATACACCGGGCCACCAGCCCGATATTCTCCGGATTCTGCGGCCTCGCCAGGATGACAGTGATTCTATCCGTCATAATTGTCATTATACAGAATACTGCTCTTTACACCACACCGATTCAATATCAAGCTTCCATCACAATAATACCAAGAATGAAAGGAGGAGCCCCCTCCATCTATTCTTAATATTTTCCCGTGGATCCAAAGCCGCCGGAACCACGACTGGTGTCCTCCAAGCTCTCTGCCTCGACCACTTCAACTTCCGAGACAGCTTGGATGAGCATCTGGGCGATCTTCATGCCTTTTTCGATCACAAATTCGGCCTGGCCCAAATTGACCATGACCACCTTGATCTCACCCCGGTAGCCGGAATCCACCACTCCCGCCAAACGATGCACCGCTTTTAGCGAAATGCCGCTTTTATCCCAGATCAAGCCCACATAGCCGGAAGGGATGGCAGTAACGATTCCGGTAGGTACGGGGACGATATCACCAGGCTTCAACACCAGGTCAGTATTTGTGTAAAGATCCAGTCCGCCGTCTCCTTTGTGGCCGTAGCGAGGAAGCTTAGCATCCGGATGCAGTCGTTTCACTTTAAGTTCCATGTTATTATCCTTCCCGCTTGACTTCAGGAAAATATTCCTGGGCAATTCGCACATACTCTTGAAATTCATCCTGAGAAAAGGGTTCTATTTTCTGATACGAGATATCCAGGGAATTCCCGGGGGAAAAAGGCTGCACCTCATAGCAGCGGGCTCCCGACAGCAATTGACAGATCTCCCTGAGGTCGGCATGAGATGTCAAGCCCGGGGCAACGGTCGTTCGAAAGACATATTCCAGTCCTGAATCCTTGATGATGTTTATACTCCGCTCGATCTTTTTGGTATCCACTGCGGCCATGGTGACAGAGGCATACTTATCCAAGGGAGCCTTGACATCCATGGCGATTCGGTCCAGGAGGTTATCTTCGATCAAGGACACCAGTCGCTGTGGAAAGGCACCATTGGTATCCACTTTTGTCCGAAGGCCCCGATCCTTGAGATGTTGGAAAAGAACACCGATGTCATCCTGAAGAAGGGGCTCCCCTCCACTTACACAGACAGCTTCCAGCCAATCTTTCCGGGAGTCGAAGAATTGCAGAATGGCTTCAAAGGGATAGGTATCGAGGGCCTCAGGATTTAACACCAGATCGGCATTGTGGCAGTAAGGGCAGCGGAAATTGCAGCCCCCGGTAAATAGTGTGGCGGAAATGTATCCAGGAAAATCTTTAGGGGCGAATTTTTCTAACCCTTTGATCTCAACCAATGGGACAACTCCTCATGGTCGTTGATGACCGAGACCACGTCTTCCTCCTCTTTAAATATCAGGGTGGGGATGATGATCCCTCCCTTTTCATCCCGCTTAAGTACCTTGAGGTAGTCTCTGATCTTCAGCTTGCTTTCTTTGCTGGTGATGTCGAATTCCTGTCCATGTAATTCCGTATTCTGCAAGCTCTCTTTTAAGGCGTCACATTTTTGGCAGTTTGGGTAGGTGAAGAAGAGGTATTCCATAAATTTTCCTTTGCATCCGTCTTAGTGTAGGGCGTCCGTTCTACGAACTCTTGTTTTTTACCATCGTTCCAGGTCGCCACAGGCCGGAGATACCCTACGATCCGGGAATAAACTTCGGTCCTGCCATCGCAGGTCGGACATGTGGGAACCTCTCCCTCGATGTAGCCATGGTTTTGGCAGACACTGAAGGTGGGCGTGATGCTGAAATAGGGCAGCGGCGAATCAGAGATCTTTTTCACCAGCTTCTTACAGGTCTCGGGATCAATGGATTCGGGCAGGAAGGCATGGAATATCGTTCCGCCGGTATAGAGCGGCTGAAGGTCTTTTTGATGCAACAGAGCTTCGAATACATCACGGGTGGCATCCACATTGAGCTGGCTGGAATTGGTTAAGAAAGGATGTTTGTCCGTGCCGGATGTGAGGATCTGTGTATATTTCTGTCTATCCATTCTAGCTAAGCGGTATGATGTCGACTCTGCCGGCGTAGCTTCCAGGTTATACAGATTGCCGGTCTCTTCTTGAAAGTCCCGCATGGTTGTCCGCATAAACTGAAGTACTTCCACAGCAAACTCTTTGCCTTCCGGGGAGCCGACTCCCTTTCCCAAGAAATTCAGGCAGGCTTCATGCATACCCAACAAACCGATGGTAGAAAAATGATTATCGAAATGCCCTAAGTAAACCTTAGTATAGGGCACAAGGCCTTTATCCAACATGTTGTTGACAATATCACGTTTGGTTTCCAAGGCTTCTTTGGCAAGGGTCATCAGGCTTTTTAGCCGGCTGAAAAATTCTTCCTTGGTCGTAGACTCATACCCAACCCGGTTGAGGTTGATGGTGACCACTCCGATGGAACCCGTGGAATCACCCGGACCCCAGATGTTTCCCGGTCTCTGCATCAACTCGCGCTGATCCAGATTCAAGCGACAGCACATGGCACGGATATCACCCGGGTCATTGTTGGTTCCGCGATAATTCTGAAAATAGGGGATCCCGTATTTCGCGGTCACTTCGAAGAGAAGCTGGGCGTTGGGAGAATCCCAATCAAAATCACGGGTCAGATTATAGGTGGGGATGGGGAACGTAAAAACGCGTCCTTTTTGATCTCCGGCTATCATGAGCTCAAGAAAAGCCCGATTGATCATATCCATTTCTTGCTGATATTCACCGTAGGTCGATTCCAGTTCCTTCCCTCCCACAATGACTTTCTTGTCCTTCATGTCGTCAGGCACGGTCCAGTCGAAGGTCAAATTGGAAAAAGGTGTCTGCCATCCCCAGCGGGAAGGCACATTCAGACCAAAGATCAGCTTCTGAATATCCTGTTTCACGCCCTTATAATCCAGTTTGTCAGCCCTTACAAAGGGCGCCAAAAAGGTATCCACACTGGAGAAAGCTTGGGCCCCTGCGAATTCTCCCTGCATGGTACCGATAAAATTCACCATATGCAGAGTCGCGGTCTCCAGGTGTTTAGCCGGAAAAGAGTGGATCTGGTTGGGCACATGACCGAATCCTTTCTTGAGCAGATTTTCCAGAGACCAACCCGCGCAGTAGCCTACGATAGGGTAAGACAGGTCATGGATGTGGATGTCCCCCTCAGCATGCCCTCTCTTGATATTATCGGAATAGATATGGTTGAGAGCAAAATTGGCCAATACCTGCCCGGCGATTCGGGCATTCAACCCGGAAAAACTACTGACGCCTTCGTTGCTGTTTTCCCGGATACGCCAGTCGACATCGTTGATGTAATCCTTGATAAGGCGCTCCAAGTTGAGACCGATCTTCTTGGCCTCACGGATCTCTTTGTGCCTGTCCCGGTAGAGGATATACGCCTTAGCCACATCGTGGTACCCCTGCTTCATCAGGACCATCTCGACGATATCCTGGATCTGTTCCACCGAGGGTATGGTATAGCCTCCGAATTTTTCCTCCAGGACAAACATCACGATATCGGATACACTCTGTGCAGCCCGTTGGTCTGTCAGGCCATTGGACTCCATGGCCTTGTAGACTGCGACCGTGATCTTTTCCTGGACAAAGTCAGTGACTTCCCCGTCTCTTTTCTTAATGCGTGAAAGGTTGTTTTGGTTCATAGATACTTCGGCTCCTTTTTTTCATCTTTCCACCCCCCATCTCCCTCCAAAGCTGAGAAGCGTTCAGTTCGCGGATGTCACCATATGTTGTGTATTTTTGATTGGCACAGCACTAAATGTGGCGTCGGCTTTAACAATTTATACAGGCTGGAAAAAGATGTCAAGCGCTTTTTTAAATTTTGCAGAAATTTCACCCCACAACCTATGTTAGAATGAAAAAAACAGATTTTTGGAGAGAACATGCATATGGAAACACTGACCATATCAATGAGAACGCGGATCCTTCGGTAAAAAGCGACATCCTTTTGGCTCTCAGAAAAAGTGTCCTTGATTCCCTGCCCTACACTCATAGTGAAGGCAACTCTCCGGCACTTGGTGCTCGGCACCTGGCAGGGGATTTTTTTTAAAAGGAAAGGCCTAAAGAATACAGTTCTGCTTCCAAGTCCGTGTCATCCAGAAAAAGGATGGTGTGGATATCCAAATCTTCAGCCGCTGCAATATTCTCCGGCCGGTCATCGATAAAAACGCACTCCTTCGGGCCCGCCTGAGCTTTTTGGAGAGCCAATTGATAGATCTGAGGATCGGGTTTGATGCATCCTACCTGATAAGAAAGGACATAATCATCAAAGATCATGACTTCGGGAAACTTCTCTCGGATGAAACCGAAGCGCAATACATCGGTGTTGGATAGCATCACTAAGCGGTATTTGTTCTTAAGCTTGCTCATGACCTCGATCACGGGAGCATTGGCGGCAAAAACATCGTTGTAGATGGCCGCAAATTCCTCGAAGGACAACTCCACTTGCAGGATCTCTTTCACCCGTTCATAAAATCCCTGAGGGGATAACTTCCCGGTGTCTATGGCCCGGCCCACATCGGAGTAGACATTGACCATCCCTGCGATCTCCTCGTCAGGTATGGGACTGTAAACGGCGATCTTGCGATAGAAAATAGAGTTGTCAAAAGTGATTAGGACTTTCCCCAGGTCGCATATGACACTTCGAATCATAGGAGCACTCCTCCTTTCCAACTGAAGGGCCATTATATTCCATATCTCCCCAAAAACCAATCTTCACTCCCTCACTTCCTTGGAATTGACAGGGTAATATCCCTATGATATAAGCAAAACCATGGATTCTCCCGACAAACCAACTCCCCTGGAACCCCAAGGATTTTTTGACCCGTCCCGGGCTGTGTACCGGTTTACGCTGTTGATTTTTGTGGCTGCGTTAAGCTTTGGAAGCTATTTCGCTTATGATATCGTATCCGGCATCGCCCCCACACTGGTCGAAGCTCTGAACACCAACCGCAGTACGGTGGGTGCCTTTTTCACCTTCTACCATTTAGCCGCCACCGTGCTTGTCCTTCTCGGCGGCATCCTTATCGATAAACTGGGAACCCGCAAAGCCAGTCTGCTTTTTTCTTTCTTAGTCCTGGGTGGAGCTGTTTTGGTGTGGACGGCCCAGAGCATTCCCATGTTCTTCCTGGGGCGCTTCATCTTCGGAGCTGGCGCCGAGCCTCTGATCGTAGCGCAAAGCGCCATCCTGGCCCGTTGGTTCAAAAACAAGGAGCTGGCACTGTCCTTCGGTCTGGCTCTCACAGTCAGCCGCATGGGAAGCCTCTTTGCCTTCAACACCGGAGAGCTCCTGGTGAGTCACTTCGGCAGTTTCCGCTATGCGCTCTTCGGCGCCGTCATAGCCTGTGTCATCTCGCTCCTGGCCAACTTCGTCTACATTTTCATGGACCGCCGCGGCCAACGTGCTTTGAAACTTCGCGATGAAAGCGTGGAAGAAAAAGTTGTATTCAAAGATATCAAGGAGTTTAAAGCCCCGTTCTGGTACGTCACCCTGCTGTGTGTTACCTTCTATTCCGCCATTTTCCCCTTTACCGACCTTTCCACGGATTTCTTCGCGCAAAAATGGGGCCTTCCTTTAACAGCAGGCGCGGCAGGAAGTTTCCTGAACAAGGTTTTCTACAATTTCCTTCACATCTTCGATACAGCACCGGGGATCAGCTCCATCATTATCTTCGCCTCCATGATCCTAGCTCCCTTCGCAGGACGTTTAGTCGACAAATACGGCAAACGCGCGACCGTCATGATCGTCGGTTCTTTGATCATGATCCCTTGCCACGCTCTGATGGGATTGACCAAGATCAATCCCGTATTCACCATGATCGCTTTAGGAGCAGCCTTTGTGCTGGTACCGGCTGCCATGTGGCCCGCCATCCCGCTGGTCGTGCGCAAAGAACGGGTGGGAACGGCCTTCGGATTAATGACGGCTGTCCAGAACTTGGGTTTGGCCGTGTTTCCCTTCTTGAACGGATGGCTGCGTGACTCGACACAGAGCTATACAGCCAGCATGCTGATGTTCGCTAGCCTTGGTTTTGTGGGTCTGGTGTTTGCTATGCTGCTCAAGCGTGCCGATGCCCGTGAGGGCCATGTACTCGAGAAACCCTAGATCTTTGAAGACCTGTCCCTATTGTGACACCACCTTCCCCCAGGAAGAGGCGCATTGCCCGGCCTGTGGGGCTTCCTATTGGGAGGCCCACAGAGGAGATGAAGAAAGTTCCGAACAACCCCCGCCACAGACAGAACAAGGCTGCCTATCCCTGCTGCTCGTTCCTGTGCTCACTTCCCTTGCTGCTGCGGCTCTGCTGATCGCTGTGGGATTTCTTATAAACACATTCGTATTTTTCGAAAGCCAACAGGTCAAAGTCCTCTGGGTAGGTGGAACTATTGCCGTCGGTCTAGGGATTTTCCGGCTCATCACCCGCCTGAGGCAAGGTTTAGATAAAAAAAATGGAGGGAAACCGTCATGAAGAAAATTCTCTTTGCATTTTTAAGCATGATGCTGATAGGAAGCGTGGCTGCCTTTTTTGTATTGAGAGGAGATCAAAAGATCAAAAAACGCCACATCAAAGCGGCCGAACAGATTTTCGGTTTGGAGTTCACTCCGGAAGAACGCGAAATGATGCTGGAGGGCATGAAGAGAAACCTCTCCAGTTACCAGGAATTGCGCACGGTTAAGCTTGAGAATCACATCCCCCCGGCTTTATTGTTCGATCCTGTTGGCCCGCCGACCTCACTGCCGATTGAACGCCAGATCATAACCCTGGCAGATATACCCGAGCTGGCACTGCCGGAAGATATGGAAGACCTGGCATTTTGGCCGGTTGCCAAACTGGCCCGGTTGATCCAAAAAAAGAATCTATCCTCGCTCGAACTGACAGAGCTTTACCTGAAACGGCTAAAAAAATATGGTCCTGAGCTCAAATGTGTCGTGACCTTGACCGAGGAATTGGCTAGAAAACAAGCCAGACAAGCCGATCAAGAGATCGCGGCCGGTCGCTACCGGGGGCCTCTGCACGGAATCCCCTGGGGCGCTAAGGATCTACTGGCTACCAAAGGAATAAAGACCACGTGGGGAGCTAGGCCGTACAAAGATCAGGTCCTGGATATGGATGCAACTGTGGTGAAAAGGCTGGAAGAAGCCGGAGCGGTTCTGGTGGCTAAATTGTCCATGGGCGCTCTAGCTATGGGAGATGTCTGGTTCGAGGGCAAGACTCTCAATCCTTGGAATCTGGAGCAGGGTTCGAGCGGCTCCTCTGCCGGCTCGGCGGCGGCAACAGCTGCAGGACTGGTCGGATTTGCCATCGGTACGGAAACCTTGGGCTCGATCGTATCCCCCTCTGCCCGCTGTGGCGTCACGGGGCTCAGGCCCACCTTCGGACGGATCAGCCGCTATGGCGCCATGGCCTTGAGTTGGAGCATGGACAAGATCGGACCGATCTGCCGCACCGTCGAGGACTGTGCCCTGGTATTCAATGCGCTCTACGGCCCGGACAACCTGGATCTCACCGTGCGTGATTATCCTTATGTTTGGGATTCCACCTTGGAGATAGCCAGTCTCAAAGTAGGATATTTAAAAAAGGCCTTCGAAAAGGATAACCGGAACCAGGAAAACGACGAAGCCAGTCTCGAAGTCTTGAGATCGCTGGGAATAGAGCTTATTCCTATCGAGCTGCCTGACCTACCGGTAAGCAGCATGTCTCCTATCCTGAGCGCAGAGGCGGCGGCCGCCTTCGACGAACTCACGCGTTCCGGAAAAGATGATCTCCTGGTCAGGCAGAGCCGGGGAGCTTGGCCCAACAGCTTCCGCCGTGCACGTTTTATTCCCGCCGTGGAGTACATCCAAGCCAACCGGCTGCGGACACTGCTCATGCAGGAGATGGCATTACTCATGCAGGAACTCGATGTTTACCTGGCCCCAACTTCCGGAAGATCGAGCAACCTGCTGGTGACCAATCTGACCGGACACCCTTGTGTAGTGGTTCCCAACGGATTCAACCAGAAGAAAAGCCCCACCAGCATCACCTTCATTGGAAAGCTTTTCGGCGAGGCCCAGGTCCTGAGGCTTGCTCAGGCATACCAGGAAGCCACCAAGTTTCATCACAAACACCCCGACCTGGATGGGAATATCCAAGCCCTCAAGGCACAAATGTCAGAATCGAAACAATAACTGTATTCTATCCGTCCTGATCCCTGTGTAAAAAAAAAGGGCCCTCAAAGGGCCCTCTCTGTTTATTGTTGAATTATACCTAAGAGTAGGACTACGAACGACTCGACTAATCTGGATTATTCACGAGTTGAGATTGCCGTAGATTCGAGGCGACCTCCCTCCCACCCGTGTATTAAGGAGAAATTGTACAGAGTCCACTGCGAATCCTTTGCAACGAGACCACCCACCCTCGTATTTCGGTAAGCTCGCCCGAAGGGTAAAAAATGGCGATTATAATAAGAAAAAACAGAGTAAATGAAGTTATCAGAATATATACTCCTAAAATGGTCGTACTTATTAATAATACTATGGTTGTAGAAATATCGATATTTTTTATGAATAAGTGAGGCTAATAAAGTCCCACAAAAATTAGGTCAGCATGAAACATGTCCCGGGTTCGGCGACGTACATTCCAAGGAATTGTTTCCTTCACGCTCAAGTAGAAGCCGAACTCTTCGAAGAGCCTCAGTTTTTGCAGATAATATTGGGCCGCATCACTGATGCTGTCCACGACAACACGGCCGATCTGATTGCCTTCATCATCAAGGACGAGGATACGGGTTGTCTCCCCTTCCTGCTGCAGTGTGCCTTTCACTTTGAGTTTTTCGATTCCTTCCCAAACATCGTTCTTGTTGTAGGCCAGCTCTTCCGGCATCACATATTCATCTCTCGCCTGTAAAGTGAGGAGATCGAGGCCTTGTGCCGATCCCACGGTCCCCGTAAATACGTTACGGAAGCTGCCGCTGTCATCCTTGACCTCAAGCTTGGTCGCAAACAGAATCCAAGGTGTCTCTGGAGGGAATTCTCCCTCACCCTTGATCTCTTTTCCTATGAGAGAAGTCAGGCCGCCTCCGTCAACAGTTCCGTCGACAACGATATCGAATCCTTGGGCTTCAGGCACAAACATATACTTTCCTAAAGCAACTTTTACAGTGCCCTCAAAAGCAATTTTGCCTTCTTCAAGAGTAGGCCCAACCTCTTCCACAATGCCTTCTTCAGCTTGCTGGCAGGATACTCCTCCTACTAATGTCAAAGTACAGATCAGGAAAGCAACACCCAGAACATGATACCAATTGTTCCCTAAGGTTTTTGTGATCGCCATGGCTTTTACCTCCAAAATGTTAATCGAGCACGTTTATTCAGCCGCATTCTAGACTTCTACGGTTACTCCAAAGCAGAATTCTTTATAACACCCAAGAGGATAAAAGTAAAGCAGACTATGGCCTATTTCTTCTTAACCCGGCTGGAAGACCGGCTTTTGGAAGTAGAGCTGCGCGAAGAGGAACTGCGACCTGTTGAACTTCTCGAACTTGAGCTGGAGCGAGAGACAGAACTTCGGGATGAAGAGCCACTCGCACGCGAGGAGGAACGGTTGCTCGAGCGAGAGCTTACCGAAGACGAACGGCTTCCGGAAGATGCCCTGGATGGGGAACTTCGAGATGATAATCCCGAAGATGCACTCGAAGAGCTGCTACGGGAAGGAGACCGAGAGGCGGTGCTGCGTGAAGCCGTGTTACGTGATGATGTCCGAGAGGCGGTGCTGCGTGAAGCCGTGTTACGTGATGATGTCCGAGAGGCAGTGCTGCGCGATGATGTCCGAGACGCAGAAGTGCGAGAAGGAGAGCGAGTAACCGCGCTGCGTGAGGGTGTCCGAGCAATGGTGCTCCGAGAGGAGGACCGTGAAGTCGTATATTCAGAAGCAGATCTACTTGAGCTTGACCGGGAAGATGTCCGTGAGGAAGGGTAACGATTGATGCCGCTACTGGACTTGGCGGTATTGCTTCGACCAACTCGACTTGAAGAGGATTGACGTGCAGTGCTCCGGTTGGGTGAGGCTCGCGCTGCGGTCCGGGAAGCATAGGATTTTGTGCCCGGCTGAGAAGCCGATCGCGTGATGGCACGCGTAGATGAGGAGACAGAGCGGGAAGGCGAAAGCCGGGAGCCGGAAGCATCGGTTGCGCGTGAGGTGCTTGATCGTGAGCGCGTTATCTTGGCATTCGTTTTCTGGCGGGCGGTGGAGGTTGGACGCAGACCGGGTTGGCTCTTGCTGAGAGAGACTTTGTTCAGGTTGCGGACCTGGCCTGGAGAGAGAGCTACACGGGAGATGTTTCGGTCCTGCAACTGATTTTTATTGACCATGACCATAGCCCGTGAATGGGCAGGGTAAGAATTATAATAATGGTGAGAATTCCCATAGTAGTGATTGTTGATGATCACTCCGGGATAACCATAATAGCTCAACGGGCACCAGCCGTAGTGGTGAGACCCATGATACCAGGAAACCCAGGCCGGGCCCCAGCGGGAGGTTGGTATCCAATACCAGCCCCGGCCAAAGCGCCACTGCCAGCGTCCGTAATGGTGGACACACCAGCCCCAAGGATCGTATGAAATCCAGGTCCATCCACATATCGGATACCACATCCAGCGTCCGTTAGAGTAAGGCCTCCATGTGCTGTGGTACACATTGGGGATCCAGACATTCCCATAAGCCTGTTCATAAACCCAGCGCCCATTGTGGTTCAGTTCCGCTTCATACTCGTTCAGTTCTTCGGGGAGATAAGAGGTGGCGTAGGAACGATTGTGGAAGGCTTCCCTCCCACGGTTCCATTCATAAAAGCTGCTGCTGATACGGGCGTAAGTCCTCGAGGGTCCGGATACGATCCTGCCTTGAGAAATCCGAAGCAGTTCTCCTGTCTTCACCAGTTCGGAACGGGCTTCGCCGGCCGCTTCCAGCTCGCCTTCGATCACCTCGACCTCTGTCTGACCATGTTTATCCACGCGCCAGCGGTACAAACCAATATCCAGGATATAGAAGGAAGCATCGGGGGTATGGAGCTCGAAATCCTTCTCCATCTCCATGAAGTCCACTCTTAAAAAGACTTCTCCCTCAAGCAGATTGAGCCTTACCTGATCGTATCCACTTCGCGGCAACCCCGCGAATTCAACCTCGGTATAATTGTCCAGCCGTAGGAAATTTCTTCTGCCAAAGTGGAGCTCGGCGCGACCTCCTCGAGTTCCCAGTTTATCGCCTTCCACCAGGACCAGGTTGACGACACCGGATTCTTGACCAAGATCCTCGGTTCTCTGTACAAAAACATCGCCTTGAACATGATTCAAGCGAGCATAGCTGTAATCGTAGTAGTCCTTTTCTTGGGCAAACGATGCCGAAACGACAAAAACCAAAATCGATAAAAGACCAGCTAGCTTTCTCATAATGCGACCTCCGAACTCCTAAACTGCAAAAACTATGCCAAATTTAATACCCGGGAGCGCACCTGCAAATATGTCCTACATAGAGGACAATTGGTCCGGAGTAGGGGATAGAGAGAAAAAAAGACGGCTGCAACTGAATACAGAAGACCACCGCATAGGCAAGACAGAAATCATGCCCTGAGGGAGAGAACGGGTGAACGGGATGGAGTAATCTTCCCAGAGATTACTCCACCCCTGGCATAAGCTCCTATTTCTTTTTCAAGATGGGCATGCCTGTTCTTTCAGTCTCGATGACTTTGTAGGCATCGGGGACTGCATCCAGGGATCCATCTCTGATGTCGCGAGCAAAGAAGTAAATTCTCTGCTGTCTTCCACCTTTGAGGTTGACATCCTTAAAATGGAGATAGTAGGTAACACCCTTTGAATTTTTGAATTCGTACGCCATAGATTTTACCTCCAGAAAAATTTGATTGCTGATAAATTTTCGGGGTTCAGGATTTATGCTCGCCCCGATCATTTACCCAAGTACTTCCTAGTCTTGACCCATATTTAATAGAAAAAATGGACAATGTCAAGGGAAAATTTGGAATTCATATGGGAAAAACTTAAAAATAGCTACTTATGATTCGCATCATTTTTTTCCCGACATAGTGGCAATTTTGAAGAAAACATAAAAAATTCATTGGCGATGATTTTTTTTCTTTACATTTTCTTTTCATTTGCTATAATAAAAATGGCTCTCTTGTGCGGGCTGGAGGGAGCTCCCACCTTTTTGGTTCCCATCATCAACCCCCCTTTTGCTGACACAGCCCGCCCTTTCTTTTTCTGGAGAAACATGATGCCATCACCGGATAAACTGGCACAGAGATATCAAAGGATCCACCGGCAACTGCAAGACCTTTTAACCAAGTGTAACGAACCGGTAGCACGTATGAGCACGGTCATCGCCCTCTTACATCATAAATTCCCCCATTACTTCTGGACGGGATTCTATCTACTCAAAAAGGGCGATCTTCTGGTAGGACCCTACCAAGGGCCAGTGGCCTGTCAAGTGCTTGAGAGGGAAAAAGGTGTGTGTTGGGCAGGAGTTTTAAAAGAGGAAACCATTGTAGTTCCGGATGTACACAAGTTTCCCGGCCATATCGCCTGCGACGGCCGCTCCAAATCTGAGATCGTGGTTCCCCTCTTCGCTGCCGATGGCACTGTGAAAGGTGTTCTGGACGTGGACAGCACCCAGCTCAATGCCTTTTCCGCTGTCGACAAACTTTGGCTCGAAAAGATCGTCGCACTCCTCTAAAGATCGGGCCGCAATTTTGATTATCCCAATGTTCCTAGCGTGCTCAAACCAGGAGGTCATCATGAGGGCCCGAATGTTGTCGAGCGTAGTGAACAGTCATGCGGAGTTTTAAATTCAGCCGAGGAAGTATTGAGAGATGGCGGTAAGAATCTGTGCGAAAGTGAACCCGTTTCTGATGATTAATATTTCATCTTAGAGGAGTGGACGATCTTCCCCACAACTTCCATCACGATCTTGGCTGCAGCGGCGGCCGTTATCCCTGACACATCTCGTTTGGGATTGACCTCCACCACATCCAAACCCACGATCTTTGCTTTCAGATCATGGAGGATATTCAGGGCCTGGCGGGTCGACAAGCCACCGGCCTCATGGTGTGACACACCAGGTGCAAAGGCCGGGTCGAGAGCATCCATATCAAAGGAAATATACAGAGGATGAGAGAAACTCAATTGGGGCATCTCTCGGAGATCCTTCATCTCCAGCATCTGCACGCCATACTGAGCGGCTTTCTTGCGATTTTGGGCAGTTGCTGCGCGAATTCCTACCTGGACGATCCTCTTAGCCAGGCCATACTCGAGGATACGTGCGAAGGGGCTGGCGTGGGAGTAGGGATCACTATCGAATTCGTCGTAGAGATCAGGGTGAGCGTCAAAATGCAGGATATCCAGGGTAGGATAGCTCTTTGCCATCGCTTGGACCACAGGAAAGGTTACAGAGTGGTCTCCGCCCAAGACCAGCGGGACAGCTGATCGCGCCAGAATGCTTTTAATGCCGGCTTGAATCCGGGCTGAAACCACATGAAAATTGCCTGAGACTTCGATATCGCCCAGATCCACCAATGCCGCATCCGACTTTAAATCCACGCCTAACTCGGTATAGGGATTGATCATGTCTTCGGTGGAAGCATCCCTGATGGCCTTGGGACCTTCCGCCGTCCCTTTGAGATAGGTAGATTTGTCATCATAGGGCACTCCGATAATGGCAAAATCGAACTCTTCCTTCTGGCTGACAGCGCCACCAAAAGCTCCCATTTTATTCCTCCCTCCTGTCCATTTGACTCCCGCACACTGACTTCAATCCTCTGTCCCGGCGGCGATCACAGCAGCAGCAAAACTCACGGCCGACTGGGTCGATTCCTCCTGCCAAAAATCGTAACCCAGGACTCGTCCCTGAGCCGGTTCGGTAAGTTCCAGCAGACAAGCAAGAGCAGATAAACCGCAGACATGGTACCTGTCCTCGACTCTCCGCGATTCCTCCCAAAATCCCTGAACATCCCCCTTGCACAGAGCTTCCAGCAAACGTTGGTCATGCACCTTGGCCTGTTCTATTAGGACGGAAGCCGGCTGGCCATGCCCAAATTTGTACCCGATATGGGAAAGATCCACGCCTGCCACAAGCAAAGTGGAGGGATCCTCCTGAATTATTTCTCTCACAGTCTGCAAGAGTCGAGCAATTTCGGGACTATCTGCAGGGCGGGAGATAGAACTCAGCAGCCAGTGAAATGACCCACAGAGCAGGGGCACAAGCGTAAATTCCCCTCCAAAAAGATGCTGAAGAAAAATCAGTTGGAATTCCAAGGAATGCTCATGGCGGTGATCGAGGTCATGGGGACAGATCAGCTCTCCGCCGATCCCTCTTAAGCGCTCAACGGCTCTTTTGTCTGTTGTCACAGTTCCGAGAGGGGTGACAAAATCTTTGGCAGTTAATGAAAAAAACGCCCCACTAAGACTGTGTCCAGTCCCCATTAAAACCACTCTCCGGGGAGATGCCTTGCGTACAGAATGATACGCCATACCATAGAGCCGGCGCCCCAATTCCAGATCGATGTGCGGGGCAACCAGAGCACAGACATCTTGCCGTTCGGGGGTCTCCATCAAAGCCTCGCCTTCCGCCACTACAGTCTCTAGATAAGTTCTCAATTCCTCAGCATCCTGCGAATAGACCTTGCCGGCCAGATGAGCTTCCCGTTTATCAGAGCGGGCATATTCAGCGATCAGTTTCTGCTTGTGCTCCTGGTAACGGGGGCTGTCAAGCAGGAATATGGCATCCAATTCAAGGATGAAATTCTGGATCACATCCATCCCAATAAAAACGTTGCCGGAGTTGCGCATTATAATCAGCTGAATGTCCTGCACGCTGTTCCTGCCGTCTATGAGCTTCAGCATCTGCAGGGTATCACCGTAAATCATCGCCGGTTCGGGAATCAATCCCAGGGAGTCCCGGACAAGGACAGCCTGCTCTCCCTCATAGGACGTAGGGATAAATTCAATATCGGCACGGAGTTTGGGGATACCTTCACCCACTTTAGTCAGGATTCCCCATATGTTTCAGTTTTTCTCCCTCCAGTCGAGCGACGATGACGGCACCACAGCTGTCACTGAGCACGTTGACAGTCGTACGAAACATATCCAGGATGCGGTCTACCGCTAAAATGATCGCCACACCTTCAAGGGGTAAGCCCACTGCCTTTAAGATGATGGACATCATGACCATGCCGCTCATGGGAACGCTCGCCGCGCCAATAGAAGCCAGAAGGGCGGTAATCACGATGATCAACTGCGCCGCCAGGCTCAATTCGAAACCATACACCTGAGCGATAAATATGGTGGCCACACATTCATACAGCGCCGTGCCATCCATATTAACCGTGGCTCCGATGGGCAGTATAAAATTGGCTACCTTTTGGGATACTCGGGAATTTCCGGTCACGGCTTCCATGGTCAAGGGAAGGGTTACGATGGTGGAGCAGGTGGAAAAAGCCATCATCCAGGCTGAGGGCATGCCCTTGTAGTGTTTCCAGGGATTGACCCGCGCCACGAGGGCCAATAAAAGCGGCAGATTGACGAAAGCATGTACGCCCAGGCCGATCAAGACCACAACAAAGTAAAATCCCAGGGATCTGAACGCGTCAAATCCCGTGCGTGCGACGATCCGGGCCAGGATCCCGAATACACCTAAGGGCGCGCTCCAGACCACAAAAAAAGTCATCTTCATCATGGCCTCGAAGCCGGCTTGAAAAAGATCACTCAACTGGGTTTTGGCCTTGCCTTTGAGCCGCGTGATGAAATATCCGAACAGGATCGAAAAAAAGATGACCGGGAGCACATCGCCCTGAGCAAGAGCTGCAAAGGGATTCTCAGGGATGATCCGAATGATCAGAGTGCCAAGTCCCTGTTCGGTAGCTGCGATCTGTTCAGGAACCGCCTCCAGTCCGATCTCAGCGCCCACTCCCGGCTTAAAAAGATTGACCAGGATTAGACCGGTCAGGATCGCCATAAGACTGCTGAGGATATAATAAGCAAAGGTTTTTAAGCTCAGCCGGCCTAAGCCGGCAGCGCTGCCCACACTGACCACACCTGAGACTATAGACGTGATGATGAGCGGCATGATGGCCATGCGCAGCAGACGCAGAAAGATTTCGGCCAGCGGATCCGCTAGCGGCAGCACATTCTCTCCAAAAATCCGCCCTGCCAAGATCCCCAGGAAAAATCCGATAAAAATATAATGGGTGAGAGATATTTTTTTGATCTTCAATCTGCTTCCTGATCCGGGGCTATTATACCA
>JAUWSR010000043.1 GCA_030609975.1 Acidobacteriota bacterium
AGATGAGCTCCCTGGTCGGACGCCGTATAGAACACTTTTTTATCCTGAGGCGAGATCCAGAGGTCATGGTCATCTCCGCCTGCTCCGCGCCAGGGTTTTCCAGAAAACTTCTTCCCTCCATCTTTTGAAAACTGGAAAATGCGCGCGATGACATAGATCAGGTTGTCATCCAAGGGGTTTATGGCGATGCGCCCGTGATACATGGGCCGGCTGGTGTGGCGGAGTAGATACCGCCATGTCTCTCCCCCATCGTCCGAACGATAGACTCCCGGACCGGGAACACTCATGTCTGCAGGCAGCTTGTCACTGGCTTCCACACTGGCGACAATGGTCTGAGGATCGCTGCGGTAGATATCCAGTCCAATGCGGCCCAACTCACCCTCAGGAAGTCCCTGCGTGAGCTTCCTCCAGTTCTCTCCCCCATCCTTACTTTTGAATATGCCGCAGTTAGGTCCTCCACTGTAAAATGTCCAGGGTTTGCGCAAACGATGATACATGCCGGTATAAAGGACATCTGGATCTGAAGGATGCATCTTGATCTCGGTGCAGCCCGTTTTGCCATCATCCGGAAGGCCATTTGTCAACTTAATCCAGGTCTCACCTCCATCCGCGGTCTTATAGAGTCCACGCGAACCTGAGTAGCCCCACAGGCTGCCCACAGCGGCAACATAAACGATGTCCGCGTCAGAGGGGTGAGTGGCGATACGAGCGATCTGAAATGTATCCTCAAGCCCCATGCGGGTGAAAGTTTTGCCGCCATCTGTGGACTTATAGATCCCATCTCCCCAGCCGCTGCTGTTGCGGTTATTCGCCTCGCCGGTGCCCACCCAAATGATGTTGGGATCTCGCTGGAAAAAGGCCACATCCCCGATGGATCCGCTGCCGTAACTGTCAAAGATAGGCGTCCAAGTCTGGCCGGCATTGCTGGATTTAAATACACCACCTGAGGCGCTCCCCACCAGTACCACTCGCCAGTCTGTATCCAGAGCGTCCAAGGCTGAGATACGCCCCATCATGTTGGCCGGTCCGATGTTCCGCCAACGGAAACCTTGAAACAGATGGTCTTGTGATTCCTGTGCGGCGAGTTGGCCGCTAAAAGCCAGGGTTATGCCGAATAGAATAAGCAAAAGATAACAGCGAGTTCTCCCTTTCATATCTCATTCTCCTTTCTGACTTGGATAAAAAAAACGTCAATTTTCATGGATTTTCTGGTTGGAACATGTGTATTGTATCACCATGGGCAAAAGCTGAAAACCTAAGCCAAGTCTAAACGTATAATCCCACAAGGAGAAATCACCATGAAACGAAGGGAATTCATTGAGAAAGCGGGTTATGGCGCAGCCGGAATTGCAGCTTCACCGATCTCCAAAACGACTTTGAATGCAAAAGAACCGGTGGTGCTTAGGCGCTACGACATGGAAGTGGAAGTCTATGAGGTCGGGAAGAAAACGCGGTGTCATGATCTGGGAGAAAAGTTCACATATCCTCAGGATATGGGCAAGATCTGCAACTTCCTGGCAAGCGCTCTGGACCCGGTATTGACCTCGCTCAATGCAGGTGCCATCTATCCTTGGAAGTACGCAGGTACCCCCTATGAAAAAGTGATCGATCCCGATGGAGTGACGACCGAGTATATCCGCTGTCCCGATCCCTCAGAGGCAGGTATCGTCGTAAAGATCACACGCACATTCAAGAGTAAACGTACCGTCGAGCTTTAATCAAACAGCGATATCACAGCTGCTGAATGTGAGGAATGAGTCTATTTTTTATTAAAAAGGGGCTCGCTCAATTGCCGTTTTTGCAAGGGTCAGGATTATCTGTTATGGGCTCATCGTCGATGATGATCTTCACATCGAAATCCGTGCCACGTTGGAATACCATTTCGTCTTCATCATTGTACTTGATCTCAGGCTGACCTTCGTAAGACGCCACAACCTTGAAATGGACTCCTGTATCCATAAATTCACCCTCGAATTCGATCATAAAATTCAGGATTCCTGTTTCGTCATCAAGCTGTGAAGTATTTGTAGCTACGACATTTACGGCTTTGAGTTTTCCAAAATTCAACCAGGGGCCGCTGGAATTGAGGATCAACACGCCGCCTTCATAGATCGTTTCATATGTATCAGGTGCAGCAAGGGGAGTTACTTGAGCAAGTTTTGCCTGCTTAAAAATGAAGCCGTCTCCAAGAGCCTTCAATGTGTTCCCGATCTGACCGGGAGCGCCCCCTTTGAACATTTCTTTCCAGTATTTGGTATTAAAATCCGGGCCCAATTCGTTACAAGTGCTGAATTCCCCGTAAATCACTTTGGGTTTTTTGACATCGTCTAAATCAGGCATATCAGAGAAAGCGGTGTCACTGATCGCTATGGTGGCATCAAACTCGTAGTCCCGTTGGAAAACAGGATTGTCGTAATCGTCGTATTTTACTTCTGGAGTTCCCTCATAAGTAGCCGTAACCTGGTAGTACACGCCTGTGTTGTCGAACCGGCCGGAAAATGTGAGCTCGAAACTTAACCAACCTTCACCATCTGTGGTGGATTGGTTCAATGCTACGATCTTGGTATCTTTAAGCTTTCCTTTGTTCAGCCAAGGGCCGCTGGAATTGAGCATCAATTCACCCATGACATAAGTTGTCGTGTGTTGTCCCGGACCGACAGCGACAGTATCATTAAGAACGGCTTTTTTAAAGATAAAACCTTGTCCCACCGCCATCAAGGTGTTGCCGGGTTGGCCCGGACCGCCGCCTTTGAACATCTCTTTCCAGAATTTCGTGGAAAAATCACCGTCTCCTGAATTGAAGGTGTCATAGATGACCATAATCTTGTCCTTGTCTTTTTTAGCCGTCAGGCCTAGGGTCAAGACAAGCAGACACATACCAAAAATGACTAACTTTTTCATAATATCCTCCGCTTCCTTAGCATCGACTTATATGATTAGTCGAATAAATACAATTTCAGTGTAGTAATTTTAAATAAAAAAGTAAAGAGGGATACGGAACATAGTATAAGGTCAACCAGGGAGACCAATAACATCATTCATAACGCAGCGCATCAATGGGATCTGCCGGGCCTCGCAATGGGCATAAATAGTTATAGATAATTTCGACACTGGGATAATTCAGGTTAAATTGTTCCGGATGGATGAGTATGATAGAATTTCATATTGTAAAAAAGGAAATCCGATGAAAAAGGCTATTCTCGCTATACTCGGCGCTTGTTTGCTGATATCACTCACTCCCCTCGCCCAGGAGCCCTTCTATCAGGATGTTTTTCGTTGGGATGTCCCCTATGTCCCCACTCCTCAAGAGGTTGTGGAGGAAATGCTCTCTATGGCGGACATCGGGCCGAACGATGTTCTCTACGATCTGGGATGCGGGGACGGGCGTATCGTTGTGACCGCAGCCAAAAGATTCGGGATCAAGGGTATTGGAGTGGATATCGATCCGGCCCGGATCACGGAATGTCATGTCAATGCAGTCAATGCTGAGGTGGAAGATCAGGTTACGTTTATAAACGAAGATCTGTTTAAGGTCGATTTCAGCGAAGCTTCCGTCCTCACTCTCTATCTTTTAAATTCAGTCAATCTTCGGCTTCGGCCCAAGCTCTTCGAACTGCTCAAACCGGGAACTCGAGTGGTCTCACATGATTTCAGCATGGCGGACTGGGAGGCGGATGAAAAAACCGACCTGTTTGTTGATCATAAATATCATTACATCTATTTTTGGGTCATACCCGCCAACCTCAGCGGTCTTTGGACACTTTCCCTCCCCTCCGAACTGTCTCGATTTCCGGTCAAGTTGGAGATCGAACAAGAATTCCAACAAATAGAAGGCCATTTAAAAATCAAAAATATGCAAATCCCTATAGAAGAAGCAAGAATAGTTGGTGATAAACTGACATTCAACTGGGTTCAAAAAAGTACAAACGGCCCGCGCACCTGGTCCTTTGAAGGTCGGGCAACAGGACACTCCTTGACAGGTCTTGTTTCCTCGGATTCTCGAGAAAAACAACCAAACCTAAATTGGAAAGCCGAAAGGGAGCCCAATTCTATGAGACCCCTTGATCCTGAAACGGATCGGGGAAAATCCCTCGCTGAAGTATGGTCACGGATTCGATAAAGGCAAGATACCTAGAGATTCCGCAGGATTTGACGGAATCGCCGCACTCTCACTTCAGGAGTTATCTCCTCAATCATAGGGAGGATAACGTCTCTCACATCTTTTTTCAGGGTGTTGTCTAACAGTTCGATGGCAAAGGCTCGGGAATTTGTAGTGCCGGTCTTAAGATTTTGGTAGGCTTTGGATATATCTTCACGGGGATAATACAGTCCCAACAGTTTAAAGATATTCATGATGGTATTATCGAGTCTTCTCTGGAGTGATCTCTTTTCCGCCTCATTATTATCGGTCGTTTCCAGCCCCTGCAGTGCAATATAACTCCGGCAATATCTCCGGATAAGATCTTGGGTTTTTCGCTTGGCTGCTTTTTCATGAACATGGACGTTTGCACGTTCAGAACGGATGCGGTCCAAAGCATCGATGATCAGTGATTCCAGCTCCTCAGACTTGCCCTCCATTTCATCCGTCAAGACATCAAAAGCGTCCTGGCTGCCTACGCGCGCCAAAACAGACACCAAAGCAGAACGCAGCTCCATTTCAACCTTGCTGTCTCTTATATATTTCTCTAAAGCGGGCAGAGCCGTATCTCCATAAAGTTTTAGGGCTGAGACAGCGTCTTCCCGGGTAAAAGGATTTTTCAGCTTCTGGATGATGCTGACAATATGCTCCTTCCTCCCAAGTCTGCCGGCACTTTCGATGGCATACCGGGAGACATCGGGAGATTCATCGCGGATCAGGGCATCCAGTTTCTGAACTATGCCCGCATTCGGTTCCATCATACCGATGGCTTTAGCCAGTTCCATTTTTTCAACCTCGGACTCCTGCTGGTTTTCCATGATCTTGTCGGCATGGGTTCCCATGAGCTGCTGATAGCTGTCCAAGGACATGATCTCTTTGATATCGGTGATCAAACCCTCTTGACTGAGGTCATCATCGATGTCCGGATACCAGCTCACACCTTGGGCATTAAAAAGATCGGACAAGGAGGAAACCTTCACCTCATCCACCTTGTGATAGATCATCTGCTTAACGTCAGGTGTGAGCTTATCGTGCTCCAAAAGATCAAAAAGATGCATTGCAAAAAGTACGGAACTGCGGTTGCGGCTGTCCAAGGTATCAAATACCATTTTGGCGTGATCTACATCCAATTGCTCGGCTACGACCTCGTCTGCCCGACGTCGTTTCAGAGGAATATTCTGAAGGATCACGGAAATATACTCCTTGTGCACTTTAAGAATCAGGATGATCCAGACCAGAGTGAGAGCCACGACACCAAAAGCAAGATAGACTGCAAAAGTGGTATCTTTTATACTGCTGAGATAGGGAATTTCTTCGACACCTCCCAATTTGCTGGCTATAAAACCACCCACAAAGAGTATTATGGCTGCCAGGACTTTAGCGAACCGGCTCAAGAACATGTCGATGAAAGGCCGCACCTTGTGCCTGAGGTCCAGCTCCAAAGGGATGTAAAGGATCTCCTTGACGGATTGATTCAGAGAAAAATTCAAGCTTTCTTCACTTCCTTTGACAGCGATCATCATGGGCAGTGTCAGAGCGATTATTATCACGCCTAGAGAACCCAGCATCAACACAGCCGGAGCCAGCAGGAGTGTGAGGCGGATTCCAAAGTTTTTCAACACATTCCTGGTCGAGAGAAGCTGAAGGAAAAAGGCAAAGGCAGTCAAACAACCATAAAAAAGGCCAAAAAAGGCCTGCATTTCCTTCTTACTCACAAAAGCATACTCGACCACTGAGCTGAATTGAAAATCGATGAAGGTGGAGATAATGCCCGTTGTGATTACGATGCCTGCGAGCAGAATAAGATAACGGTTTTTACGAACGATCTGATAACTCTCTTTAAAACCCACGGTTTTCCGGACAGAAGCAGCCTTTTTGTCAGGAGATGTTTGAGATTGAGTTTTCCGTACAGTAAAAATGGCATTGACGACAAATATACAGACAAAAAGAAGAAAACAGGCAAGAGGCAGGAGCCATCTTCCCAAATTGGCATCGGTCATGAACTTGGCAGCGAACCCTCCTAGAGCACCGCCTAGAATCCCACCGCTCCCACAGATACCGATCAATCGTCTGGCCTCCCTGGGATTAAAGACTTCGGTAAGGGTCAGACCGAAGTAGGTCATAAGTACTACAACAAGAACGCTGGCCCAGATCCAGAAGAGATATGTAAGGACCGTCCCCCCTGAATCTAAGAAGAATTGAAACAACAATCCTGTAAAGATAAAGAATACCAAGCTTGCATTGATCAACAATCGGTACGGAACTCGAGACTGGGCCCTTGAGAGCAGAATGACCACGAAGCCTGTGACGACCGCAGATAGCATATACGCTAAAGGCAGACCTTGACTTGACACACTGTTTAAAAGCTGAGTATAACGAAGGGCCTTTATGATGGTGTGGGGTGCAGTGATGAGAAAGAAAAAGGTAAAAAGCAGGAAGACCAAAGGGCCTTCCCCGGATTTGATATCAACAAAACGAAAGAACAGTTGCTTGAGGCGGCTTTTCCCCATGGTTTTTATATTACTGCCAGGACTTCTCACCCGACATTAGATAGACTAACATATCATAGTAAAAATGAGCTGGTCAATGCTATTCCCAGTCATCCCCTATCATCAAGATCGAGAAGCAATGCTTTAAACATCAGATATATTCCTTATGATATTTATAACAAAACTTCAAACAGTTATGCCTCAACATAAGATAGTATCCAATGAATACTTGATTCCGCCTCCCTCAAATACGCACTGCTAATTATTATTTTCCTTTTTAGGGTGGGGGAGGCCGGTCGGGCTAGGGAAACTGTCCTTGAATGGCTCGCAGCCTCAGCCGGGCATCAGAGAGATCGGATGAGCCTGGATCTCCTTCCCCCCAAAAAAACAAGAACTTGGCATACAACTTAGCGGCGGTTTCAGGAAACAGTTTTTCTTCACTGATCTTGGCCTGTTTGTAAAAGGTACGGGCATAGAGGTCGCCAAATCCCAAACGCCCTGTTGACAAGGCACGCAGCTTGTTCAATTCCTCATAGGCCCTTCCGGGGTCGCCGCGTGCGTAAAAGGCCTCAGCCAGGGCATCGTAATAGAGGGCATGATCGTTTTGCTCCCAAACTGGAGGACCCTCCAGGGGCAAAAGTTCAACAGATTGACGAATGTACTCAATGGCCTGGACGAAGTTCCGACGGGACATTTCGATCCTGCCTTTCAGGAGTAAATAGCTGCGCATGCGATCTTGACCAGGACCTTTTTCACACAAAGATTTCAAGAGACCTGCCGTCTTCTCTGCTTCGTTTATTCTGCGCAATGCCAGGTAAGCAAGACCACGGAGAAACAAAACTTGACGCGGAAATTCTCTGGTTTCCCCTTGCATGGCAATATCCCAGGCACTGTCACATTCCAGGAGTGCACGGCGGGGATTCCCACGCTCAAGCGAGAGCCTGGCCAGATCCAGATAGAATCGATAACTCCATCCTCTCTCTTTATTGGCTTCCGCTTCTTTCAGACCCAATGACAACTGCTCCCGCGCTTGCTTGAATTTCCCCTGCAGGAGAAAAAGTTTAGCTAAACGCTGATTTCCCCAAAGCCGTACAATCGGCTCCTCATCCAACAAAAGTTTACCATATTCCGATGAGGCCGATATCAGGTCTTCCGAAAGTAACAGCACATCTCCTTTCATACGAATAAGCGCATAGAAAGGATGGAGGGCATATCCTCGTTCCAGTTCACCCAAAGCGGCGCTGAAATCGCCCTGCATAAGGTGAATCCAGGCCAGCTGCATCCTGAAAAATGCAAAATCGGGAAGTTCCTGGATATTTGAAGAGATGGTTTCTTGAGCCAGTTTGTAGTCCCCCTGTAGGGCATAGTTCATAGATTGACCCAAGTATATATCTGGAGTTTCCACCTGTTTTACAATGCTGAGTTCATATGTCCTCGCGGCTTTGTCCCACAGGCCCAAACGTGTGTAGAGCTCACCCAAATGGACTCGGGTCCTGGGATCATCAGGAGAGATTTCGAGTAGTCTCAGGTAAATATCCTGAGCAATAAGTAAAGTTTTTTCCGACAAACGGTAGAGCTCGCCCTGCACCTGCAGCCGCTCCTCTTCTGTGAGACGGTCGATCCGCTCTAAAGCCGCCTGATAATGTTTTGCCGCTCGGGATAGATATCCCAATGCGGCATAAGCTTTCCCCATTTCCACATAAGCCTGAGCAAACTCAGGATCCAACTCTAACGCCGATTCATAAGCTAAGATACTGCCACGATATTGTTTTTGCCAAAATTGCCACTGTCCCTGCACATATTGCTTATAGGCATCCGGTATGGGGGAATTGACAACACCGTTATTGTTGTGACCAACCGGACCATTTTCCGTTCTGCTGGTATTGAGTTCTTCGTCAATCCTTTGAGCCAAGCTTCCAGCATGCGCCAAAATTTCTGATTCGCTGGAGACCGCACGACTGTCTTCAAATAGGTCATTCCCATCTTTGGTCCGCTTGACAGCAGTCTCTATTTGGATAGAGCCTCCGTTATCGGCGAGGCTTCCAATCAAGATCAGATCCGCATTTGTCATGGCAGCCAGCTCTTTTAGATCTGACCGGCTGTAGGAAGCCCGATCTTGTTCCCATAGAACAGATCCCTGGAGCGCGCTGAAGACACGCTCCGGACTCAGAACATGGATATCCGATGAGTGAGATAAATGCGTCGCTAAAGCAAAGGGCAGGGCCTTGCTCCAAGGTTCGAATCTATCCTGGTTGGTGTTATTTACGAAATTCATGACCGCCAGGACCGGATGTGCTGGCGTTTTGCTTGCTCTCGCTCGGTCCAGAACAAGAGGTTTAACCAAGGCAATCCAGACCGCTGTTCCTGCCAGAAGCGCGGCCCCTATATAAAAAAAACGTCTTGTGAGCGGCTTGAAAGGCCCCTTGGGAGCAAGGTTCCGAATCATCGAGAGGAACCTTGCAAAGGGCCTCAAGGACTGCACCCTATCCTGCAGAGAGCGCTTAGGAGGCGCTTCTTCACGAAGCTCGGTTTTTTCTTGGGCATCAGAGACCAATTCCTCGATCCTGATCTGAGATTGGAGCTCCGGCCACAAAACCTTAGGCAATTCCGCATTGGCTGTGGCGAGGGGTTCTAGCTGGGGCGATGATGAGCCGTTCTCAGAGGCCATAGGAATCGGCCCATCTTCTTTTTCGGCGCCCTCATAGATCACATTATCGAGAGGCGTTATCTCTACGCCTTTAAGAATGTTTTTTCTGTCCCGCGTATCGCCTTCTTTTGGTGACATCTTCTTCAGCGGGACTGTCCTCATTTCGTTTTTGGGCTTGCGTTTTGTCGACTCCGATCTTTTTTTGGTTGT
Source organism: Acidobacteriota bacterium (assembly GCA_030609975.1). GTDB lineage: Bacteria > Acidobacteriota > Aminicenantia > Aminicenantales > Aminicenantaceae > JAUWSR01. The sequence continues at coordinate 9,485 of JAUWSR010000043.1, forward strand.
GGTTGAGGTTTTCTTGATGGAGGGCTTGCGGGCGGAGCTTTTTTTAGAAGCTTTCCTCTTCTTTTTGGGCAGACTTTCCGTTGCTCCGATTCCATTCCGGGCATAGGAAAAAGGCTTCCCACACTTTGCACAGAAGCTGCTCGAGTCAAGGTTATCGAACAGACAGTTTGGACATTTCATCAGTCGATTTTCTCCCAATTATCACTTATAAAGTATACCTCGCGAAGAAACAAAGGAAATCGCCTTTTACGATGAATCGCGGGGTGAAAAATCTCCATCATATTTTCCTCGAGCAAAATTGTACTCCTATTCAATCCTTTAGTCGGATAGCAGGTTGACTATTTGAAGTGGAATTACTATGCTGAAGTCAAAAAAAAGCTCCTCAAGGGGGAATAAAATGATTGAAACCCTCAATCAGCTCTTTCTTCACAATATAAAATCCTATAAAAAAGCCGCCCTGTTCCTGCACAAACAGAGTGGCAAATATAGGCCAGTTTCAAGTGAGGAATTCGCGAACAGCGTCCAATGCTTTTCATTGGGGCTCAAAGACCTAGGCCATGCTTCAGGTGATAAGCTGGTTCTCCTGGCAGAGAACGGGCCGAATTGGTTTGTCACCGATTTCGCCAATGTGTGTATGGGAGGTGTCACCGTTCCGATCCATACTGTTCTATCCCCTGAACAGATCAAATACATCATCAACAACTCTGAAGCCAAGATCGTTGTCAGCTCCAGCCCTGAACTCTGGAAAAAGATCGATCAGGTCAAAGCGGAACTGACGGATGTCAACCTCTTCATAACACTGGGCCAGACAGCCAAAGAGGGCGTGTTAAGCATCGACAAGGTTCAAGAAAGAGGAAAAAAGATCGCCCAGCAGAATCCTGCCCAGTTTGAGGAAATGGCCATGACCACCCAACCCGATGACCTGGCTGCCATCCTCTATACCTCAGGAACCACGGGGAATCCCAAAGGAGTCATGCTTACGCATAAAAACTTTATCTCAAACGCTTTAACGGGTTCAGAAATAATCATACTTTCAGAACAGGATACCAACCTCTCTTTCTTGCCGATCTCCCACACCTTGGAAAGAATCGTAGTCCTCGCATACTTTTATAACGGCTGCACCATCGCTTTTGCTGAAAACATGGAAACCCTCCTCGAAAACTTATTAGAGATCAAACCCCAAGTGATGGTCTGTGCCCCCCGAATTTTCGAGAAGATCTATGCAGGAGTGATCGACAAGGTCCTCTCGAGCTCACCTCTCAAACGCAAAATCTTCTTCTGGGCCGTGGATGTCGGAAAAAAATACGGACATAAAAAACTGAATAAACTGCCCATATCCTCCACGCTCACATTCAAACGGAAGTTGGCGGATAAATTGGCGTTTTCCAAGATCATCGCTTTAACCGGAGGCAGAATCAGGCTCTTTGGCTCGGGAGGTGCGCCGCTCGCTAAGGACATCGCTGAGTTTTTCTATGCCATCGGCCTGGTAATCTTGGAAGGATATGGTTTAACTGAAACCTCTCCCATAATCACACTCAATTCTTTGGACCACATAAAATTCGGTTCACCGGGAAGGCCCATCCCGGGGGTTGAGGTCAAAATTGCAGAGGACGGGGAGATCCTGACCCGAGGCCCGCATGTGATGAAAGGATATTACAAGATGGAGGCTGAAACCGAAGCAGCCTTTGAGGAAGGTTGGTTCCGAACAGGTGACATCGGTTATCTGGACGAGGAAGGATTTCTCTTTATTACCGACCGCAAGAAAGATATCATTGTGACCTCTGGAGGCAAGAATGTGGCTCCTCAACAGATCGAGAATCTCCTAAAGGCCAATCCTTTTATCACCAGCATCATGGTCATCGGAGACGAACGAAAATTCATCTCGGCGCTGGTCGTTCCCAATTTTGAGAAATTGGAGGAGTATGCTAAGGCTGAAAACATATCCTTTACAGATCGGACTGACCTGGTGAATAAAAACGAGGTCATCGACTTTGTGCTCTCTGAGGTTCAAAAGAGCACACCTCACCTGGCAGCTTATGAACAAGTAAGAAAAATCGCCCTACTGGATAAAGATTTCGAGATGGACAAAGATGAGATCACTCCCACCCTCAAAATAAAAAGGAATATTATCTCTAAGAAATACCAGGATCTGATCGATTCGCTCTATACAGAGCTTTAATCGACCGGATTGTCGAAACTTATGAGTTCGAAAGCGGCCTCTTTCTTTAACTCTTCCATGTAGGCCTGAAAGGCTTCAGCCTGTTTGGCTTGTTTGAGAGTCTCTTCCATTTCGGCCCGGATTTCATCCAGAGGCCGTGTCTCTTTTTTGCGATCGACAACGTGTATGATGTGATAACCATAGGCTGTCTCAACAATGTCACTGGTCTCACCCACGGGTACAGTAAAAGCGGCTTCCTCAAAGGGTGGGACCATCTGCCCTTTCCCAAAATTTTCATACAATCCACCCTGCGTATTGGAACCAGGGTCCTCGGAATATTCGTTAGCCAGTTCAGCAAAGTCTTCTCCCTTTTGAATCCGGGCTAAGAACTCTTCCATTCTTTTATATATCTCCGCTTTCTCTTCATCACTTTTTCCTTGAGTCAGCAGCAGGATATGGCGAACTGAGGCGGTTTTATCATCTTGATAGACTTTCTGGAGTTCCTCATCGGCAACCTGGATCTCATCGGCGAATATCCCTTCCAGGTAATTCTCTATGATCAAATTGGACTTGATACTGGTTTTTACAAACTCAAGATCCATCCCATTGTTAGCCAAAACTTCAAGGAATTTCTCCTCGCCACCGGCCAGGGTGTACTGCTCCTGCAATGCACTTTCGCGCGCCTCAGGGCTGGCTGTGATACCGGCTTTTTTGGCGGCTGCCATCAGCAATTTTTGCTGAGCGATCTGTTCGGCATTCTGCAATAGGATTCCTTTCAATCTGGTAGCATCAAGGGTTGTCAGCTGGCTGGCACGATTTCCCATGCTGGACTGAATCGTTTGGATAACTTCGCCGGCTGTAACGGAAAACCCTTTGGTCTTTACCAAAACCTGATTGAGGGTAGGATCCACCTCTGGAAGGATGGCAGAAAGTTCTTTGGCCATTTCATAAGCCGCTGTTCCTTCTTCAAGATATACACTCTGTTCTTGTTTGGAACAACCGGCCAACATAAAACTCAGAACAATAGTCACAAAAATCAGATATTTCATGTGATCTCCTCTATAATCTCAAAAAGGCAGGATTAATAATATCGGGTATGTGCTTACAGGGTTCTCTTTTTTCTTTTCTCTCGTTTTCTCTGTTCTTTTTTCCGCACCCTTTTCATTCTTTCTTTCTTTTGATATTTCTTCATTCACCAGTCCTCATGGACATAGAAATAGGAAGGATTTCCCAGAAAAAAATCCGAGTTGGATAAGACGATAGATAAAACTTATGTAAAAAAGTAAGGGAGCAATACGGCTCAATAGCGATTGCGGCCTCCGCCGCCACCATAACCGCCGCCTCCGCCGAAGCCGCCACCACCACCGAAACCGCCGCCACCTCGGCGACGATCATCGCGCTTGGCATGGGCTTCATTGACTCTGAGCGAGCGACCCTGCAGGTCTTTGCTGTTCAGTCCTTCAACGGCAGCTTGGGCTTCCGTGTTGTTCGGCATTTCCACAAAGCCAAATCCCCGAGACTGGCTCGTAAACTTGTCCAAGATTATCTTGACCGAGTCCACCTGTCCAAATTCCTCGAACGCTTTGCGCACATCATCTTCTGTAGCAGCGTGCGCGAGATTTCCAACATAAATGTTCATCAAATCATCCTTGAATAATAAATTTTTGAGGGAGAGAAGTTAGGTCCGGTTGAAATTTTCCCGATCCCTCACGATTCCTATCTGAGCGTTGCACGGACAGGTCTCTTCAATTTCAACTCAGCGATATTATCACAATTGCAAACGTTAATCAATTGCTTTTGATTCAAAATGTATGTATTTTCGATTCTGTGGTGAAACAGTTTTATCATTATCACTGCGGCACCACTTTCTAATCACACGGTGCAAATCTTGGCCAACCATCATGGAAAAGGGGCTGTTAAGGCCATTCTCGATGATCATGAAGTAAATTATTGATCCAAATGATCTATTTAAATAGTTCCAGTACAACTGTTTCAAGAGGGGCTGGATAGGCTGTTTTCCACAACGTAGGCTGCAGACCGACTTTGTCCTCTATGTAGGCGAATACGAAAGCCTCGATCGGCTTCCCCACCATCGCTTTGGTTATAGGAATGTAGTAGGTATAGTTTTTGTCTCTGCGGGCATTGATGTATTCCCAAGTGTTGGAGGGGAATGAAGGAGCACGGTCGGAACATCCCATAAGCCTTCCGTCCACCTTAAAAGCGGCGTAGGCGCCCTCAACACCATGTTCTCCTTCGATAGCCACACAGAGATAGCCTCCCCTTACCCATTCTTCGAGTGTGATCTGGGCTTTCCAGGCTTTATACGGCTGCATCCGTCGAGGATGGGCAAAAAGATTGGACACCCGCCAAAGATTCCTGGGAAGAGCCCGCCCCTCTTTAAATCCCTCAATCTCCATAATTCTATGGGGATAGGAACGAAAACGGAGGTAACGGACATGTCGAGTCAGAGCGATGTTCATGGTCGTGCCTGCCATAAAAGTCACACGCTCCCAGGATCGAAGGTCGGTCGACACGTCCACAAAATTCCCCTCATCTTTTAGCAGCGGCTGCAGGGAATACTCATCGGGAACATGAAGAACCAGGCGGTCAACATCGGTAACAGCCCCCAGATCAATTCGCAAGCAACCGCCCTGCACACGCTGATCAATCCCATATTTCCAGGACGGCCAGAAACCCGTTCGAAAGTCTCCATCAAAAAGATTTTGATCCCAGATCCCCCGTTGGATAAACACATCTTGATTGAAAAAGGCCTCCCGGGCCCTCCTTACTTGGGGAGTCCGTGTCGGGCCCGACCGAAAAAATGACCGAACCTCTAAAGCATTGTTGTCCCCAGCGAACACAGTCGCTTCATACAGTGCCTGCGCATCTGCAGGGATCTCACAGGCCTGTAATTCAGCCAGCTTGGCATGATAAGCCTGATGCAGCTTTTGTCCGGGAAAATGTACTGTCAACGTCTCGCCCTTTAAAAGCTCCGCCTTCGTCTCTCCTGCCAGTATTGCATTCTTATAGACATCCAAATCTGGAAGGAGTGAGATTTGAGCCTCTGTGCCAGGCAGTCCTTTTAGATCGATCAAAACGGATTTGCCTGTGACATAACGCACCACTTCATAATCACAGCCATTGATACCAGGTTCGTCGCTGCCTTGGGTTGAAACAAGCAGCAAACAGGAACGAAAAGGAGCCACCTCCACATCAACAGAAGCTCCGTAGGCAAATGTACCAAAAACATGTTCGAAAGGATGGTATTGACGGCAGTGCGCCTGGTCTTTATCCATCAGACCGATCGAGTCATCCAGTGGTACCGAATAGCTCACCGGCTCCCATGTCAGATTCCGCAGCGTAAGCAAACGCGTCTTCCCATCGCCCCGAGAGACAGCATAAGGACCAAAACGATCTTCCGGCAGAGCCAGGCCTTCGACTAGAATATCCCGGTATTTGCGATGCAGGTTGTAGATACGCGCCAAACGGGGGAATTCATCGTCCCTCAGCAGCCAAGGATTTCCGTAAAGCTGAGGAGCCAAGATAAGGCTGCGGTTGAAGGCCTGAAGGATAAGATCGTCCTCCCAATAATCCAGACAGGAAGAGAGGCACACGCCATGGTCCTCGGTTAGACGCTGCAGGTTGGGAACGAGGCCCCGCGACAAGGCGTCGGCCCGGTGGTGGGGCGCCGTCTGAGTGTTAGTGGAAAAGACATCGATATAGGTTTCCTTGCCCTCCCAGAGAAATATAGTGGCCTGAGCTTGAGCCCGCTCTAGACCTAAGCGGTGGTTGAGCAGGATCAAGTCGGGACTGTGTTGTCGGCATTGGGTCATCATGCGTATAAAGGCATCCTCTTTTTCCGGACGCAGCGGACCACAGACCGCATCGAATTTGAAAAGCGCAAAATCCAGATCCCGGCACAGACTCACCATCTGTTCGATCCGGGCCGCCTCTGTTTTGGGTGTATCCCCAAAGCCATCGGGTCCGCCCCAAATGCCCAGTCTGGTTCCCATGGCTTTAGCTTTTTTGTACATCGGCTCGAAACCATTGGGAAACTGGCGGCGGAAACGGTCGGAATCGACCTTCCCATAAAATCGCTTGCCATCCAGAGCACCGGCATCAAAGGCGTAGATATCCAGGATCATTCCATACTCATCCTGCAGCCATAGAAAAAAATCCAAATTGATCAATGTATGGGTTTCAGTAGCCCCCTCATTGGTGTTGTTGATCCAGGAGAAATACTGAGCGCGAGAGGGCGTCTTCTCATCCGCACCCGGAAACACTTTATCTCCCTCCTGGGAATAAGCGAAAAAAACTATTAATAACGCCGCAATAAATAAACGAATGGTCTTTTTACACATGTTTTTTCCTTATTTCCAAGCTGTTATTTTCCTATTATCATTTTTTGGTGTCAAGGAAGTCAAAGACTCGAGCTTTGGGGCATCATATCCACCCGCGAGTCAGCAGGGTGTTCCGGCTTTCTACACAACGCTACGGTATTTGTTTACAGCAACATGGAGCCGGATTCCGACGGGAGGTACAAACCGACCTATGTCACCATTGACGGCAAATATCTTTTCTTTACTTCCAACAGGCCGGAGGAT